>NZ_JBVJIA010000006.1:0-215629 GCF_055586505.1 Streptosporangium sp. NPDC050148
TGGGGCCGCAACTGGGCACAGGCCACCTCTCAAGGGCCGGGCTTCTTCGTCTTCGACTCGCTGCGCTCCTGGCTGAGCTACCACGTCCAGGTGCTCGGCTACCACACCGGGCTGGAGGACCCGCATCCCTACCAGTCGGCCCCGTGGACCTGGCCCCTGCTGTCCCGGCCGGTGGCGTTCCACTACCAGACGCCCAAGGGACGGTGCGGCGCCGGCGACTGCGCCGAGGCCGTGCTCGGCGTCGGCACCCCGGTCATCTGGTACGGCGGCCTGGCCGCGCTCATCGCCATGATCGCCTGGTACGTCGCCACCCGCGACTGGCGCGCCGGGGCCGTCCTGCTCGCCTACGCCGCGGGCTGGCTGCCCTGGTTCTACTACGCCCTGGCCGACAACCGGACCATGTACCTGTTCTACGCGATCACCATGGTGCCCTTCATGATCCTCGCGCTGACCATGGCCGCCGGGCTGGTCGTCGGCCGGGCCGGCGCCACGCCCAACCGCAGGGCGCTCGGCGCCGCGGTCGTGGGCGCCTTCACCCTGCTGGCGCTGGTCAACCTCTGGTGGCTGTACCCGGTGCTGGTGGCCGAGGTCGTCCCGCACTCGCAGTGGTGGGCGCGGATGATGTTCCGCGGCTGGGTGTGACGGACCGGGGACGCGCCTCCCGCCAGGACCGGTCGCGCGGGAGCGTCACGCGGGGTCCGGGGTGCCGGGCCCGGCCGAATCCGGCGTGACCGCCGCCGCGCCGGCGGGTGAGGCGGTGACCGGTGCGCCGGTGGTGGGCGCGGCAGGGTCGGCAGGGTCGGCAGGCCGGGAGAACCCGCGGCGCAGCGTGATCGCCGCGGCCATGCAGGCCAGCGGCACCGCGGGCAGCAGGTAGCGGTAGTCGAACTCGGCGGTCGCCGCCGGGGCCAGGATGAGCCCGAACGCGGCCAGCCACGGCAGCAGCACGGCCCCGCCCAGGGTGCGCCAGCGCACCGCCACCCCGGCCAGGCCGACCAGCAGCAGCGCGCCGATCACGATGCCGGGCAGCCGGACGACCCGCTGGTACCCCTGCATGAAGGTGGCCCAGGGGTCGTTGAGCTCGGTGCCGATCACGCGCGGCTTGTCCTGGATCGCCGCGACCCGCAGGCCGGGGTCGTACGCGCGCGCGTCGGTGTCGGTGCTGCCCCGGTAGGACGACCAGACCGGCAGGACCTTGATCGTCGGCGGGAACTCGTACTGCAGGTAGGTCACGGCGTCGGGGAAGCGCGGCCGGCCCCAGTGGAAGGCGCGGAAGAAGTCGCCGGCCACGATGCCGAGGTAGTCCAGCGGCTGGGACAGGATGGCCCGCTGGGCGAACGCGCCCGCGGTCTTGTTCATCTCCGGGGTGAACGTGCTGCCCACCCCGAAGGCGTGGAAGCGCTGACCGTTCTGCGCCCACCACAGGTACTTCTGCCCGGAGAAGTGGCGCTCGCTCGGCGGCGCGCTGATGCACAGCAGCGCCAGGTCCAGCTCCTCGCGCGGGTCGATCCCCATCTTCGTGCAGTCGGCGAACAGCGACGTCCGCATGTACAGGATCGCGCCGTCGCTGTTGGTCATCGCGAAGTTGCCGTGCGCCGAGGCGAACCAGGCCATGTAGCCGACCACCGGAAGGGCGCACGCGGTGACCATCGCCGCGATCGTCCTCCAGGCCGTGCGCTTGACCAGCAGGTAGACCACGACCAGCGCGAGGATCGGCAGGCCGATCGACCGGGTCAGGGCGGTCAGGGCCAGCATCAGCCCGATCACCGCGCCGAGCCGCCAGGACATCCGCCGGTGCCAGAGCACCAGTGTGATCACGCCCACCACGAGCAGCATGAACATCACGTCGGACATGATCAGGTGTTCGAGCTGGATCTGGTACGCGTCGAACAGCACCGGCACCGCGGCCAGCGTCGCCCCCCAGGCGGGCAGCCCGAACCTGCCGCGCAGCAGGGCGTAGATCAGCACCGCGACGCCCAGGCCCATCAGGTGCTGCAGGAAGGCCACCAGCGCGAAGCTGTGCAGCGGCCTCAGCAGCAGCAGCAGGAAGGAGTAGCCGTTCGGGCGCAGGGCGCTGGGACGGTCGGGGTTGACGGCCCCCGAGACGTACTCGTAGGAGTCGTTGAACCACAGGGCCGGACCGTAGCCGAGCATGGTGACCACGCGCAGCAGGAACGCCAGCGCGAGGACGGCCGCGAAGAGCCGATGCCGGTGCAGGAAGGCTCGCAGGCGGGAGCCCCGCCCAGGCGGGGGGGCGTCCAGGCGAGGGCGGTCGGTGACGGTCACCATGCATTACAGGATGCCAGCCGTTTCGGGGAGTTGACCCGGGCACCCGGCCGCAGAGGGCATCATGGTGAGATTGAGCTGTGCCGTGAGTGAAGGGTTGAGACGTGGAACTGACCGTGGTCATGCCTTGTCTGAACGAGGCGGAGACCGTGGAGACCTGCGTACGCAAGGCGCTCGCCTGCATGCGGGAACACGGGATCGACGGGGAGGTCCTGATCGCCGACAACGGCAGCACGGACGGTTCCCAGCAAATCGCGCGCGAGGCCGGTGCCCGCGTCGTGCACGTCGACGCCAAGGGGTACGGCAACGCGCTGATGGGCGGCATCCGCGCCGCCCGGGGCCGTTACGTGATCATGGGCGACGCCGACGACTCCTACGACTTCACCGCGCTGCTGCCGTTCGTCGAGCAGCTCCGCGACGGTGCCGACCTGGTCATGGGCAACCGGTTCAAGGGCGGCATCGCGCCGGGCGCCATGCCCCCGCTGCACCGCTACCTGGGCAACCCGGTGCTCTCCTTCATCGGCCGGCTGTTCTTCCCCAGCGCGATCGGCGACTTCCACTGCGGCCTGCGCGGCTTCCGGCGCGACGCCATCCTGCGGCTCGGCCTGCAGACCGGCGGCATGGAGTTCGCCAGCGAGATGGTGGTCCGCTCCACCCTGTCCGGGCTGGACGTGCGCGAGGTGCCCACCACGCTCTCGCCGGACGGGCGCTCCCGCCCGCCGCACCTGCGCTCCTGGCGGGACGGCTGGCGCCACCTGCGCTTCCTGCTGCTCTACAGCCCGCGCTGGCTGTTCTTCATCCCCGGCCTGGTCGTGATGACCCTCGGCCTGGTCGCGGGCGCCGCGCTGACCTTCGGGCCGGTCTACATCGGCAAGCTCGCCTTCGACGTCGACACCCTGGTCGGCGCCTCCGCCATGGTGGTGATCGGCTTCCAGGCGGTGCTGTTCGCCCTGTTCGCCAAGGTGTACGCGGCCGAGGAGGGCTTCCTGCCGGAGAGCCCCCGGGTGCGCAAGCTCGTCGACATCGTCTCCCTGGAGAAGGGGCTCGTGGTCGGCGGCCTGCTGGCCCTGGCGGGCCTGGCGGGCCTGGTCGCCTCGCTGGTCCACTGGCAGACGCGCAGCTTCGGCCCGCTGATCCCCTCGGAGTCGCTGCGCATCGTCGTGCCCTCGGCCACCGCGCTGATCGTGAGCTTCCAGACGATCTTCGCGGCCCTGTTCATCAGCATCCTCGGCATCCGCCGTACCAAGGAGACGCCCATCGACGTGGCGGCCTCCGCGGCCGAGGAGGCCGCCGAGGCCGTCAGCCGGGCCGCGGCGGGCGACCCGGCCGACGTCCCGGTGAGCGTGGGCGGGCCCCAGACGCCGCTGGGCGCCTCCACGGCCGGTGCCGTGACCGCCGACGTCCCCGCGGCCGCGGTGCCGGTGACGGGCGTCACGGCGGACCGCAAGGCCGCCGACGGGCGGGCGGGCGAGGAAACCTGAGCGAGGTCCGAGCCCGCGTCCCTTAGGCTTGACACCATGTCCCAGCACATCCTGACCGCGGTCGCCTGGCCCTATGCCAACGGCCCTCGCCACATCGGGCACGTCTCCGGATTCGGCGTGCCGTCCGACGTCTTCAGCCGCTACCAGCGGATGGCGGGCAACAAGGTCCTCATGGTGAGCGGGACCGACGAGCACGGCACCCCGATCCAGGTGCAGGCCGACAAGGAAGGCCTCACCGCCCGCGAGCTCGCGGACCGCTACAACCGGGTGATCGTCGAGGATCTCCAGGCGCTGGGTCTCTCCTACGACCTGTTCACCCGGACCACCACGGAGAACCACTACGCGGTGGCGCAGGAGATCTTCAAGGGACTCCACGCCAACGGCTACATCTTCCCGCAGACCACGATGGGCGCCATCTCGCCCTCCACCGGGCGCACCCTGCCCGACCGTTACATCGAGGGCACCTGCCCGATCTGCGGTTACGACGGCGCCCGCGGCGACCAGTGCGACAACTGCGGCAACCAGCTCGACCCGGTCCAGCTGATCAACCCGGTCAGCAAGGTCAACGGCGAGACGCCGGTCTTCGTGGAGACCGAGCACTTCATGCTGGACCTGCCCGCGTTCGCCGAGGTCCTGGCGTCGTGGCTGAGCTCCAAGGAGGGCGACTGGCGGCCCAACGTGCTGAAGTTCGCCCTCAACATGCTCGGCGACATGCACCCCCGGGCGATCAGCCGCGACCTCGACTGGGGCGTGCCGATCCCGCTGGAGGGCTGGAGCGACCAGGCCAACAAGCGGCTCTACGTCTGGTTCGACGCGGTCGTGGGCTACCTGAGCGCCTCCATCGAGTGGGCCCGCCGCTCCGGTGACCCCGAGGCCTGGCGCGCGTGGTGGCAGGACCCCGAGGCCCTGGGGTACTACTTCATGGGCAAGGACAACATCGTCTTCCACGCGGAGATCTGGCCGGCGATGCTGCTCGGCTACAACGGCCAGGCCGCGCGCGGGGGCGAGCCGGGCTCGCTCGGCGCGCTGAACCTGCCCTCCGAGGTCGTCTCCAGCGAGTTCCTGACCATGGAGGGGCGCAAGTTCTCCTCCTCCCGCCAGGTCGTCATCTACGTGCGCGACTTCCTGGAGCGCTACGACGCCGACGCGCTGCGCTACTACATCGCGGTGGCCGGTCCGGAGAACCAGGACACCGACTTCACCTGGTCGGAGTTCCTCAACCGCAACAACGGCGAGCTGGTGGCCGCCTGGGGCAACCTGGTGAACCGGTCGATCTCGATGGCCGCCAAGAACTTCGGGGTCATCCCCGAGGCGGGCGAGCTCACCGACGCCGACCGGGCGATGCTGGAGCGCAGCCGCGGGGCCTTCCCCAAGGCCGCGGCCGAGTTCCAGCACTGCCGGTTCAAGAACGCGACGAACGAGGCGTTCGAGGTCATCCGGGAGGCCAACAGGTACCTGGCCGAGCAGGAGCCCTGGAAGATCAAGGACGACCCCGAGCGGGTGAAGACCATCCTGCACGTGGCGCTGCAGGTGGTGGACGACGCCAAGACCCTGCTGACCCCGGTGCTGCCCAACTCCTCGAACAAGATCTACGCGATGCTCGGCGGCACCGGCGTATGGTCGGGCATGCCGGAGATCCACGAGGTCACCGACGACGACGGCCGGACGTACCCGATCATCACCGGCTCCTACGAGGGGGCCGCGCGCTGGGAGTCGATGCCGATCCGGGTGGGCTCCCCGCTGGCCCCTCCCACCCCGCTGTTCGCCAAGCTCGACCCGAAGATCGTCGACGAGGAGCTGGCCCGCCTGGCGGAGTGACGGCCGGGCCCGTGTCCGTCGCGACGGCCCGTGCCCGCGGGTGCGGCCCGTCGCGGCGGCCGGGGCCCGGCGCGGGCCGTACCGGCTTCTCGGTAGGTTGGACGACGTGAGCGCCACGAAGCTTCCCGCCGCCCCCGAACCCCTGCCGGTAGAGGTGTTCGACAGCCACTGCCACCTGGACATCATGGTGGGCGACCGCCGGGCGTCCTCGGGAGACCCGGTCGCCCAGGCCGCGCAGGCGGCCCGGGTCGGCGTCGAGGGCATCCTGGACGAGGCCCGCGCCGTCGGGGTGAGCCGGCTGGTCACGATCGGCTACGACCTGCCCTCCTCGCGCTGGAACGCCGAGACGGCCGCGCTGCACGCCGACGTCTACGCCGGGGTGGCCGTCCACCCCAACGAGGCGCACTCCGCGACGCCGGAGACCCTCGCCGAGATCGAGGAGCTGGCCCGCCTGCCGCACGTCAGGGCGGTGGGCGAGACCGGGCTCG
The DNA here is from genome assembly GCF_055586505.1 of Streptosporangium sp. NPDC050148. Lineage (NCBI taxonomy): Bacteria > Bacillati > Actinomycetota > Actinomycetes > Streptosporangiales > Streptosporangiaceae > Streptosporangium > Streptosporangium sp. NPDC050148. The sequence continues at coordinate 6,074 of NZ_JBVJIA010000006.1, forward strand.
ACTACTACCGCGACTGGGCCTCCAAGGAGGACCAGCACGCGAGCTTCCGGGCGCACATCGAGATCGCCAGGCGGACCGGCAAGGCCCTGGTGATCCACGACCGCGAGGCCCACGACGACGTGCTGCGCGTACTGGCCGAGCAGGGCGCCCCCGAGATCGTGGTCTTCCACAGCTTCTCGGGGGACGCCGAGATGGCGAAGCGGTGCGTCGCCGCCGGGTACTTCATGTCGTTCTCCGGGCCGGTCACCTACAAGAACGCCGGGTACCTGCGCGAGGCCGCGCGGGTCGCGCCTCCGGAGCTCGTCCTCGTCGAGACCGACGCCCCCTACCTGCCCCCCACGCCGCACCGGGGCAAGCCCAACGCCCCCTACCTCATCCCGCTCACGCTGCGCTGCCTCGCCGAGGTCAAGGGGATGGACGTCGCCGACCTCGCCACCGCCGTCAACGCCAACGGGGAGACCGTCTTCGGCGCCTGGTGAGCGTCCGGCCCGGAGCCGGGACGGAAGGCCAGGGAGGCACGGACGGCCCCGAAAGCGCGGCAGGCACGGAAGGCTCTGAAAGCGCAGGAGGCATGGGAGGCGCGGGAGGCGCGGAAGCGGGTCAGCCCACGCCGGCACCGAACTCGACGGGAACGGCGCCGTCGAGGAACGGGATCCTGCCGGTGCCCGGCGCGAGCACGACCCCCTCGGCGTCGTTACGGCCCAGCAGGACGACCGCCCCCGAACCTCCCCGGTCGGGGGCGCCGACGACCAGCCGGTTGCCGCTGAAGCCCACCGACCAGCCGAAATGGTCACCGGCCCCGCTCTGGGAGATCGTGCGGCCCGCCGTCCCGTCGCCCAGCGTCATCAGGTGCACGCCGCCGCGCCGGTCGGTGCCGTCGAAGGGCACGCCCACGGCCAGCCGGACGCCTCCCTCGGCGGTGAGGGCCAGCGAGGAGCCGTACCCCTCCCCGGGGGCGGCTCCGGCGTCCTGGTGGAAGGTGGCCGAGGCGGTGATCTCCAGGGAGCTCGACGCCTGGAAGAGCTGGACGATGCCGGAGTTCTGCACCCCGTCGGCGTCGCCGAGCGGGGCGCCCACCGCCAGGTAGCCGACGTCGCCCTGCTCGGCGTAGGCCATCGCGTACCCGAACCGGTCGCCCGCCTCCGCGGCGACGACCTGGCGCAGGTCCCATTTCCTGCTCCGGTACTCGTCCCGCTCCCGGCCCACGTCGAAGACGACCGCGATCGACCCCGAGTCGAGCTTGCCCTCGCCCGTCTGCTGTCCCGCCCCGTCGTCGTTCTCGAACGGGGCCCCGACCGCGAGGTCGAGCTCGCCCGGCTCGCCGCCCATCCTGCCGATCGCCAGCGACCAGCCGAACATGTCGCCGTCCTCGCCGTTGCCCGAGACGCCCCCGGTCTGCTGGGAGATCCTCCTGCCCGTGCCGGGCGCGGCGGCGTCGAACAGGTAGGCCGCGCCGGAGTCGGTCACGCCGTCGGCGTCCTCGTGCGGGGCGCCCACCGCCATCAGCGTCGCGCCGGAGGTCAGGGACCAGCCGAAGTGCGCGTCGGCCTCGGGCTCGGGGGCCACCAGCCGGGCCGTCCCGCCCTTGGGGCCGCCGCGGACCACGTAGACCGCTCCCGCGTCCTTGACGCCCTCCACGTCCGTGTACGGCGCGCCGATCAGCAGGTCGGCGCAGCCGTCGGCGTCGATCTCGGCCAGCCGTACCGACCAGCCGAAACCGTCCCCGGCCCCGGGCCGGGGCGCGGCCAGGGCCCTGCCGCCCTCCCCGCGGCCGAACAGCACGTGCACGGCCCCGGCGCCCGCTAGCCCGCCGGGGTCGGCGAACGGGTCGCCCACCGCGACGTCGTCCACGCCGTCGCCGTTGAAGTCGCTCGCGCCCGTCCCGGAGCAGTCCGAGGCCGGGGTGGCGTTCAGGGGGGTCCGGGCGGCCAGGGGAGCCCCTGCGGGCCACAGGGCGACCGCGGTCGCGGCCAGGACGGCGAGCAGCGGCCTCACGAGAGCCTCACCTCTGTTCTGTTGCCTCCCTCGACCGTCACGCCGGTCAGCTTCGCGGGCCTGCGGGAGGGCGGCAGGTCGTACACGAGGACGCCGTCCGCCCGGCTCCCCGGCGGGAGGGTGGACGGCGGCACCGTCGAGACGTCGGCGGGCGAATGGCTCGCGCCGCGGTCGTCGAGGACGGTGGGCGGGGCACCGTCGAGCGTGACCGGCGTCCCGCCGGTGTTGACCAGCGTCCACGGGATCGTGCAGAAGCGCCCGCGGGCCGGGGAGACCCCCCGGTAGGAGGTCAGGCCGCAGGCCGGGGAACGCGGGACGATCAACCGGACACCCTCGACGGGGGAGCCGACGGCGATGCTGCGGCCCACGTCGGTGGCGCCGGTACCGGCGAGGTTGCCGGTCCGCGCGCTCGCCGGCCCGCCGTCGTCCGATCCGCTGCCCCGCCCGCCGGTGTTCAGCAGCACGACGATCGTGACGAGCAGTGCCGCGAGCGCGGCCAGCCCGGCGAAGAGCCAGCGCTTGCGGGGAGCGGTCCTGCCGGACTCCTCCTCCCGGGCGGGCGGCGCGGGTGGCCCGGCCTCGGAGGGGAGATCCGGCCGGAACCCCGGGAACCCCCGCGAGGACGGCGACGTCGGGGACGACGGCGGCAGGGTGGTGGCCCTCCGGCTCTCCTCGCGGTCCTCGCCCCGGTCGGCCAGGGGAGCGGTGAACGAGCGCGAGGGCGAGGTCGCGGGGTCGGCACCCGGCGGGGACGACGACGGGGACGACGGGGACGACGACGGGGACGACGGGGACGACGGGGACACGGAGGGGGAGAAGGGGCCGGAGGAGGGCCGTGCGGGCGCCTCGGGGGAGCCGGAACGCGAACCGGCCACCGGTCCCGGGTCCGTCCGCGTCCCCGGGCCTCCCGGGGTCTCGATGGTCCCCGGGCCTCCGTGGGTTCCCGTCGTTCCGAGGATCTCCCTGGTCGGCGCGGGATCGGCGGAGTCCGCCGGCGCCGGCGAGGGCGCCGACGCCGACGCCGGGGGCGGTGTCGCGGGGGCGGCCGGACGTGCCGGTCCGCGTCCCCGCGACCCGGTGGGAACGGGGGTCGGTGCCGTGGCCGGATCGTCGAACCCCTCGGCCAGGTTCAGCGCGCTGAGGGTCTGGGTGGAATCGGGCTCCACGTTCGAGGGCGGACGCCACGACTCGCTCAGCAGGTCGGTGGCGATCAGGGTGGGCGGGTCGGCCGGGAGCGGGACCGGCATCGAGGGAGCGGCGATCTGACCCCCCACCAGGGCGATCAGCAGGTCCTGGGCGCTGGGCCGCCGGTAGGGGTCCATCGCGGTCGCCAGCCGTACCAGGTCGTTCAGCGGGGCCGGGAGGGCACCGAGGTCCGGCGGGCTGTTGAGCAGCCGGGTCGCCATCGTCATCAGGTCGCCCCGCCCGTAGGGGTGGCGGCCGTTGCCCGCGTACGCGACCATGCAGCCCCAGGCGAAGACGTCGGCGGCCGGGGTGATCTCCAGGCCGCGGACCTGCTCGGGGGCCCACCATCCCGGGCTGCCGAGCACCTCCCCGGAACGGGTGAAGCTGTGCGTGGAGTCCAGTGCCCTGGCGATGCCGAAGTCGATCACCCGGGGGCCGGACATGGACAGGATCACGTTGGCCGGCTTGAGGTCCCGGTGGACCAGCCCGGCGACGTGGATGGCGGCCAGCGCCGCGGCCACCCCCAGCGCCACGCCGTGCAGCGTCCCGGCCTCCAGCGCGCCGTGCTCGGAGATCTGGCGGGAGAGCGGCGTGCCCGCGATGTACTCGGTGACCATGTACGGCCGGCCGTCGTCGGCGGTGCCGTTGTCCAGCACCTGCGCGGTGCAGAAGGAGGCCACCCGGCGGGCGTTCTCCACCTCCGCGTGGAAGCGGGAGGCGAAGCCCTCCTCGATCGCGAACTCCGCCTTCACCACCTTGAGCGCGACCGGCCGTCCCGCGGGGGCCACCGCCAGGTAGACGGTTCCCATTCCGCCCTCGCCCAGGCGGCCGAGAAGGCGGTAGCTCCCGATCTGCTCGGGATCGGCGGGGCGCAGCCCCTCGACACCGGGCTGGTTCACGTCCTCTTCACCGGGAAGGGTCCCTTCCTCGCCGTTGGTCCCGAGTAGGGCAACGTTATCCACAACGGAACCCCTCGTGCTCCATCACGCGTTCTTGCACGGGCTTCGGTGCGGGAAACTTGTCGGATGGCATTGGAGAGCGACCTTGGGTGATCGAGACGGACGACGGGGAGAGCGCGGCGGTCCGGCGGGTGCCGGATGCGCGGCGCCGTGCGGGGAACCAGCATGAGCCTCCTCGGTCCAGCGGAGATACGTACTTTGGCGGATACGCTGAACATCCGCCCCACGAAGAAGCTCGGCCAGAACTTCGTGATCGACGGGGGCACGGTCCGCAAGATCGTGCGGGTCGCCGGGCTCGATCCCGACGACGTCGTCATCGAGGTCGGCCCGGGTCTGGGATCGCTCACGCTCGCGCTGCTCCCCGAGGTCAGCCGGGTCATCGCGGTGGAGATCGACCCCGTCCTCGCCGGGCAGCTGCCGCTGACCGTCGCCGGGCACGCGCCCGAGCTGGCCGACCGCCTGACCGTGGTGCTCGCCGACGCCATGCGCGTGCTGCCCGCGGACCTGCCCGCGGAGCGGCCGACCGCGCTGGTGGCCAACCTGCCCTACAACGTGTCCGTTCCGGTGGTGCTGCACCTGCTGGAGACGCAGCCCTCGCTGCGCAAGGTCCTGATCATGGTTCAGGCCGAGGTCGCCGACCGGCTGGCCGCCGCACCCGGCTCCAAGGTCTACGGCATCCCCTCGGTCAAGGCCGCCTGGTACGCCGACGTGCGCCGGGCCGGTCCGGTGGGCCGTACGGTCTTCTGGCCGGTTCCCAACGTCGACTCCGGCCTGGTCGCGATGACCCGGCGGGAGCCGCCCAGCACCGTGGCGGCCCGGGAGGAGGTCTTCGCGGTGGTGGACGCGGCCTTCGCGCAGCGCCGCAAGACGCTGCGCGCCGCCCTGGCCTCCTGGGCGGGCGGCGCCCCCGCCGCCGAGCGGGCACTGCGGGCGGCCGGGATCGACCCGTCCGCGCGCGGCGAGCAGCTCACCGTGGAGGACTTCGCGCGGATCGCCGAGAACCGCGGCGCCGGTGGCGGTGCCGGTCCCGGTGACGGCGCGGCCGATGGTGATCCGTCTGGATCATCCCCTTGATTGCCGTACATAGTGTGATTCGTCGATCCGTCTGCGTGAGCGCGGAAGGAGCCCGTTACGATTTGTCGTCGTGACCAGTGAGCGAGCCTCCGTGAGGGACGCATGAACTCCGTGACCGTCCGCGTGCCCGCGAAGGTCAACCTGCAGCTCGCCGTCGGGCCGCTGCGGGACGACGGCTACCACGACCTCGTCAACGTCTTCCACGCCGTCTCGATCTTCGACGAGGTCACGGCCACCGCGGAGACCGGGATGAGCGTCCGGGTGGAGGGCGAGTCCGCCGACCAGGTGCCCGAGGACGGCGACAACCTCGCGATCAGGGCCGCCCTCGCGCTGGCCGGTCACGCGGGCCGCTCGTACGGGGTGAACCTGGTCATCCGCAAGGCGATCCCGGTGGCGGGCGGCATGGCCGGAGGCAGCGCCGACGCCGCCGCGGCCCTGGTGGCCTGCAACGAGCTGTGGGGCCTGGGCCTGCCGCTGGAGGACCTGATGGAGATCGCCGCCGACATCGGCAGCGACGTCCCCTTCGCCCTGCTCGGCGGTACGGCCGTCGGCACCGGAAGGGGGGAGCGGCTGACCCCCCTGGAGGTGTCGGGCACCTTCCACTGGGTGTTCGCGCTGGCCGAGGGCGGCCTGTCCACCGCCACGGTCTACGCCGAGTGCGACCGGCTGCGCCAGGCCACCGGCGAGCAGGTCCCCTGGCCCCGCGCCGCCGAGCCCTTGCTGGCCGCGCTCCGCTCCGGGGACGCCGAGGCCCTCGGCGCCGGGCTCAGCAACGACCTGCAGCCCGCCGCGGTGATGCTCCGCGGTTCCCTGGCCCGCACCCTGGCCGCCGGGCGCGAGCACGGCGCACTCGGCTCGCTGGTCTCCGGGTCCGGGCCCACCTGCGCCTTCCTGGCCGGGTCGGCGGAGCACGCGGGCGAGCTGGCCGCCTCCTTGAAGGCGGCCGGCGTGGCGCGCGACGTGATCACCGCCTACGGTCCCGTCCCCGGCCCCCTGGTGCGATAGGCCGCGTCCCCGGGCGGCGTCCCCGGGCCGGGGCACGAGGGCCGGGGCGCGGGACCCGGGCCCCGCGGCGTGACCCGTCCCCGGTCCGCCGGCCGGGCGGGCGGCGTCCGCGGCGGGGGGCGCGACGGCCGGGAGCGGATACGCTTGTGTGGCGATGAATCTGGTCAATCTTGAGTCGGTCTCCCACTCCTACGGTCCCAAGCCCCTGCTCAGCGACGTCTCCCTCGGCATCGAGGCGGGTGACCGCATCGGTGTGGTCGGCCGCAACGGCGGTGGCAAGACGACCCTGATCTCGGTGATAGCCGGTGATCTCAAACCCAACAGCGGGCGGGTCACCCACAACCGGGGGCTCCAGGTCGGGTCGCTCTCCCAGGGGGACGATCTCGATCCGGCCCGGCCGGTGCGCGACATCGTCCTCGGCGACCGGTCCGAGCACGAGTGGGCCGGTGACGCGGGCATCCGCGAGATCCTGGCCAGCCTGCTCGGCGACATCGACCTGACCGCGCTCGCCGGGAGCCTGTCGGGCGGTGAGCGGCGCCGCACCGCTCTGGCCAAGCTGCTCATCGACGAGCACGACCTCATCATCCTGGACGAGCCCACCAACCACCTCGACATCGAGGCCATCGACTGGCTGGCCCGGCACCTGGCCGGGCGCAGGACCGCGCTGGTGGTCGTCACCCACGACCGGTGGTTCCTGGACGCGGTCTCCACCAGGACGTGGGAGGTCGTGGACGGCACGGTCGAGCGCTACGAGGGCGGGTACGCCGCGTACGTGCTGGCCAAGGCCGAGCGTGCCCGGGTCGCCGCGGCCTCCGAGGCCCGCCGGCAGAACCTGATGCGCAAGGAGATCGCCTGGCTGCGCCGGGGCCCGCCGGCCCGTACCTCCAAGCCCAAGTTCCGCATCGACGCCGCCCAGGCGCTGATCGCCGACGAGCCTCCGGCGCGGGAGAGCGTCGAGCTGGTCAAGTTCGCCGCCGCCCGGCTGGGCCGTACGGTCTACGACCTGGAGGACGTCACCCTGCACGCCGGGGGGCCGGGGCAGGGGCCGCTGGTGCTGGACCACACGACCTGGCAGTTCGGTCCCGGTGACCGGGTCGGCCTGATCGGCGTGAACGGGTCGGGCAAGTCCTCCCTGCTGCGCCTGCTCGCCGGGACCGTGCGGCCCGACTCGGGGAAGCTGGTGCGGGGCAAGACGGTCCGCCTGGCGCATCTGTCGCAGGAGCTCGGCGAGCTCGACCCCGAGCGCCGGGTGCTGGAGACGGTCGAGGAGGTCCGCAAGTTCATCCAGGTCGGCAAGAAGGAGTGGACCGCCTCCCAGCTGCTGGAGCGTCTCGGCTTCAAGGGCGACGCGCAGTGGAAGGTCGTCGGCGACCTGTCCGGTGGCGAGCGCCGTCGTCTGCAGCTGCTCCGCCTGCTGATGGACGACCCCAACGTGCTGCTGCTCGACGAGCCGACCAACGACCTCGACATCGAGACGCTCAACGAGCTGGAGGACCTGCTCGACGGCTGGCCGGGCACGCTGATCCTGGTGAGCCACGACCGGTACTTCCTGGAGCGGGTCACCGACAAGACCGTGGCGCTGCTCGGCGACCACCGGCTGTCGATGCTCCCCGGCGGGGTGGACGAGTACCTCGCCCGGCGGGCCTCGGGCGCGGCCGTGTCCGCGCGGGCGGCCTCGGGCGCGGTCTCCGGTACGGCGTCGGCGGTCTCCGCCACCGCGGCGAAGGATCCGGGCACCGGCCTGTCGGCGCGGGACGAGCGCGAGCTCCGCAAGGAGCTCTCCCGTCTGGAGCGCCAGCTTCAGAAGCTGGACGGCCGCGAGGCGAAGCTGCACGCGTCCATGGCCGACGCGGCCGCCGACTACGGCCGGCTGGCCTCGCTGGACGCCGAGCTGAAGGAGATCATCGCGGAGAAGGACGCGATCGAGAGCGAGTGGCTGGAGCTGGCCGACCGCCTGGGCGAGTGAGCCCCCCGGGTCCTCGGACCCCTGGGCTCGCGGGCTCCGGGCCGGCGTCGCGATCGCGGGTCCCGGGCGGTCGGTGCGCTCCGGTGAGGCCCCCGGGTCCTCGGACCCCTGGCCCTCCCGGGCTGCGGGCCGGCGCGCGATCGCTGATGCCGGACGGTCAGTGCGCTCCGGAGTCGCCCGCGTCGAAGGGGACGAGCAGTGTGCGCAGCAGGTCCGACAGGACCTGACGCTCGCGTTCCCCCAGGCCCGACAGGAGTTCGCGCTCGCGGCGGAGCAGGTCGGCGAAGGCGCCGTCCACGCGGGTTCGCCCGGCGTCGGTGAGCGAGACCAGGACGCCGCGCCGGTCCTCGGGGTCGGGACGCCGCCTGACCAGCCCGGCCGCGGCCAGCCGGTCGATCCGGTTGGTCATGGTCCCCGACGTCACCAGCGTCGCGCGCAGCAGCGCCCCCGGGCTCATCTCGTACGGCTCACCGGCCCTGCGCAGGGCGGTGAGCACGTCGAACTCCCAGGTCTCCAGCTCGTGCTCGGCGAAGGCGGCCCGGCGGGCACGGTCGAGGTGGCGGGCCAGCCGGGAGACCCGGCTGAGCACCTGGAGCGGCTCCACGTCGAGGTCGGGCCGCTCCTGACGCCAGGCGGCGACCAGCAGGTCGACCTCGTCCCTCGTACCGGCGTCGGGCCCGGCGTCGCGGTCGGCGTGGTGCAGGCTCATGGCGCCGAGTCTATCTGTCTTGACATCGAGATATTCCGACGGGTATCAATCATCTTGATGTCAAGAGATGTGTGGGATCCCACGGTTTACGGCCGCTACGCCGACGAGCGCTCCCGGCCCTTCTTCGATCTTGTGTCCAGGATAGCCGCGTCCGACCCCGGCAGCGTGGTCGACGCGGGCTGCGGCACCGGTGAGCTCACCGCGGAGCTCGCCAGGCGCTGGCCGGGCGCCCGCGTCCACGGGTTCGACTCCTCGCCCGCCATGATCGCGAAAGCCCCGGCCGGGGACTCCCTGACCTTCTCGGTGGACGACGTCACCCGGTGGCGCCCGTCCGCGCCGGTGGACGTGATCGTGTCCAACGCGGTCCTGCACTGGGTGCCCGGGCACCGCGAGCTGCTGGCGCGCTGGGTGGAGGCGCTCGCCCCCGAGGGATGGCTCGCCTTCCAGGTGCCCGGCAACTTCGACGCCCCCAGCCACGCCGTGGTCCGCGAGCTGTGCCGCAGCACCTGGCGCGACCGGCTGGGCGACCTGGCCCCGGGCTCCCCGGTCGACGACCCGGCGGGCTACCTGGCCCTGCTGGCCGGCCTGGGCTGCCGGGTGGACGCCTGGGAGACCACCTACCTGCACGTGCTCCCCGGCGAGGACCCGGTGCTCGGCTGGATCACCGGGACCGCCCTGCGTCCCATGCTCGACCGGCTGGACCCCGACGAGTCGACCCGCTTCCTGGCCGACTGCGCCGTGTCGCTGCGCGCGGCCTACCCTCCCGGCCCGTACGGCACCGTCTTCCCCTTCCGCAGGATCTTCGTGGTCGCCCGGCGGTGACGGACGGGCCCGGTCCCGCACCCGGCCCGGCCCCGCGCCCGGTCCGTCCGGCCCCGCGCCCGGTCCCGCACGCGAGACGGGACATCACCCGGCCCCGTCCGCGAGACGGGGCCGGGTGATGTCCCGGCCGGTGCGCGGGCGCCGATCCCCTCGCGGGTCAACGCGCCCGTTTCCTGTCCTCGGGAGAACCATGGGCGCGGTTTCGGTTTCCGCCAGCCCTGGGGGAATGCGTCCGATTCGGGTTCCTGTGCGGATGACGGGGCATCAATGAATACCGCGAAGCGTACGGACATCTGAGAATCCAGGGGATGACCTGTGGCAATGGAGATCGAGGACAAGTTCGACGTCCCGGTGGACTACGAGGTGCCGGACCTCGCCGGCCTTCCGGGCTCGGCCGATGTCGTGGGCCCCAAGACCCACCAGCTGGTCGCCCTCTACTTCGACACGCCCGATCTGAGGCTCGCCGCCCGGGGCATCACCCTGCGCCGGCGCAGGGGAGGCACCGACCCCGGCTGGCACCTCAAGCTCCCCAAGGCCAAGGGCGCCCGCCAGGAGATCGTCCACCCGCTGACCCGGAGTACCAAGATCGTTCCTGTCGAGCTGGCGGACCTGGTGCTCGCCTACACGCGGGGCGCGCCGCTGGTGGCCATCGCCGAGCTGGACACCCGCCGTGCCGTCACCACGGTGGTCAACGGCGCGGGCGTACGGCTGGTCGAGATCGCCGACGACCGGGTCAAGGGCACCGTGCTCGGGGAGAGTCCGCACGTCGAGCGCTGGCGCGAGGTCGAGGCCGAGCTGATCGAGGGTGACGAGAAGCTGCTGAGGAAGGTCGGCAGGCGGCTGACCAAGGCCGGGGCCGTCCCCGCGGAGTCGGCCAGCAAGCTCGCCCGCCTGCTCGGTGCCGCCGGAGCGGTGTCCGAGCACCCCCGCACCGAGGTCGAGCCGGGCTCGGCGGGCCAGGTCGTGCTCGCCTACCTCGGCACCCAGGTCGGCGCGCTGCTGGCGCAGGACCCCCGGGTCCGCAAGGCCGAGGAGGACGCCGTGCACCAGATGCGCGTCGCCGCCCGGCGGCTGCGCAGCGCGCTGAAGTCGTTCAAGGGGATCGTGAAGGGGACCGGGACCGTCCAGAAGGAGCTCAGGTGGCTCGGCGCGGTCCTCGGCGAGGCGCGCGACCTGGAGGTCATCCGCGACCGGTTCGCCGACAGGCTCGGCGCGCTGGAGGGCTCCCTGATCGTCGGCCCGGTCGGGACGCGCCTCAGCTCGGACCTGCTGGACGAGGAGCACGAGGCCCTGGACCGGATCAGGGACGTCCTCGGCGGTGAGCGCTACTTCGCCCTGCTCGACGCCCTCGACGACCTGGTCGCCACCCCGGTGCTCACCAAGGCCGCCCACAAGCCCGCCGACACCCTGGAGAGCGTCGCCGCCAGAAGCTGGCGCAGGGTCACCGACGCCTACGCCACCGCCCAGGCCATCGAGAACATCACCGAGCGCGAGCTCGCCATGCACGACGTGCGCAAGGCGGCCAAGGGCGCCCGCTACACCGCCGAGGTCATCGGCATGACCAGGCTGGCCAAGCTGGCCGAAGCCGTCCAGGAGGTGCTGGGCACCCACATGGACGGCGTCGTCGCCCAGGAACGGCTGGCGGCCGAGGCCGAGAACGCCCGGCGGGCCGGGGAGGACACCTTCACCTACGGCGTGCTGACCGGGCTGGAGCGGGCCCGGGCCGAGCGCGCGAGCGAGGAGTTCCCCCGGGTCTGGCAGGAGACCACGGAGGCCGTGGCGAGGCTCCTCTGACGTCCCGCGCCGCCCACCTCGTCCGGGCGGGACCCGGACGAGGCCCGGGCGGGACCCGGACGAGGCCCGGCCGCTTCCGCGATGCCGGGGTCGCGCGCGCTCCCGCGGTGCCCGGGGAGGAGGCCGTCGTCAGGGGATCCTGGACACGGCCCGCCACGACGGCGGCATGTTCTTGTCGATCTCGATCCCGTCGAACACGGAGGGTTCCTGCGGTCCCTGCTTCCGGGCCCAGGCGGCCATCCTGGCGATCCCCTCCGCGAGCGGCACCGAGCCGGCGCCGACCCCCAGGACGTCCCGCGCCTTCTCGTGGGAGGAGTACGCGTGCACGACCTCGTGGCGCGCGGGAAGGTGCTCCACCCGCAGGGGCGCGTCCATGGCCGCGGCCACGGTGGTCGCCAGCTCGTTGACGGTGTAGGGCGTGTCGCCGCCGATGTTGAAGGTCTGGCCGTACGCCCGCGGGTTGTCCACCGAACGGGCGATGGGCAGCGCCACGTCGTCGATGTAGCTGAACGCGCGCGTCTGCTCGCCGTCCCCGAAGATCGTGCAGGACTCCCCGCGCAGGATCTGGTTCATGAAGATGCCGATGACGTTGCGGTAGCGGTCGCCGATGTTCTGGCGTTCGCCGTACACGTTGTGCGGGCGGAAGACGATGTACGGCAGGCCGAAGATCTCGTGGCTGACCTTCAGCTCCTGCTCGACGGCGTACTTGGCGATCCCGTACGAGTCGATCGGCAGGGGGGTGAGGTCCTCGCTCATCGGCGGCTCGGCGTCGCCGTAGACCGCGATCGAGGAGGTGAAGACGAAGCACCGCACGGTCCCCGTGTTGACCGAGGCGTTGATGAGGTTGACGCTGCCGATGACGTTGTTGGTGTAGTTGTACCGTTTGATGAAGTGGCTCAGTCCCTCCGCGGCGTAGGCCGCCAGGTGGAACACGTAGGTGAACCGCCACTGCGCGAACAGCGAGTCGACGAGCCCGGCGTCGCAGACGCTCCCGGCGACGAAGTGCGCGCCGTCCGGCACGTTGGCCGCGTCGCCTCCGGAGAGGTCGTCGAGGACGACGACCCGGTGACCCGCCCGCACCAGCTCGGCCGCGACGTGCGAGCCGATGAACCCGGCGCCGCCGGTGACCAGGGAAGTGATCGTCATAGGGGGATTTCCTTTCCGCCGGTCGTGATGACCTGGCGTTCCGAGGCGGGACGTCGCCCCGCCGCCGGCCGGGTGAGGCCGAGCAGGCGGAGGCTGGGAACGGTCATGACGGTGGTGACGAGCGCCATGATCACCAGCACGGTGAACGCGTTGCCGTTGATGACGCCGATGCTGAGGCCCGAGCTGAGCACGACGATCTCGGTGATGCCGCGGGCGTTCATCAGCACCCCGAGGCCGAGGGCGAGCCTGGGGGGCATGCCTCCGGCCAGGGTGACCAGCCACGCGCTGCCGAGCTTGCCGAGGATCGCCACCACCAGCAGCAGCGCGCCGCCCAGCAGCACCCCGGGATGGGAGACGGCGAACCGGACGTCCACCTGGAGGCCGATCGAGGCGAAGAAGACCGGGAGCAGCAGTACCTGGTTGAACGTGCCCAGGCGGGCCGGCACGGTACCCAGCACCCTGGCCTCCCTCGGCAGCACGACACCGGCGAGGAAACCGCCGAAGATGGCGTGAACGCCGATCAGGTCGGTGACCGCGGCCAGCGCGAACACGAGGCCCAGCACCAGGCCGAGGCAGGCGGGAGCGGGCAGTCGCCGGTGCGCGTACCGCAGCGCCAGGGCCCGCAACGCCGGTCGCACCACCAGCAGGAGCACCGCGCAGAGGGCGACGGTGAGCGAGAGCGCGACCACGACGCCGGACGCGCCCTCCGCGCGCAGGATGGCGAGCACCACGGCCAGCGCGCACCAGGCGAGCACGTCGGCGACGGCCGCGCAGATCATGGCGAGCGACCCGAGCCGGGTGCCGTCCAGCCCGGTCTCCCGCACGATCCGGGCGAGCACGGGGAACGCCGTGACGCTCAGCGCGGTACCGACGAAGACGGCGAACGGGACGAGCCCGACCGAGTCACCCGCGAACATGTCGAACAGCGGCAGCGCGGCGACCACGCCGAGGGCGAACGGGACGACCATCATCGCCTGGCTGGCCGCTCCGATGACCCCCCGCTGACGGCCGAGCACGCCGTGGTCGAACTCGGCGCCCACGGTGAACATGAACAGCGCGAGGCTGGCCTGGGCGATGAGGTTCAGATGCGGCAGGACGGTGTCCGGCAGGACGGCGGAGACCACGCCCGGGGCGAGCGAGCCGAGCACGGACGGCCCGAGGAGCAGACCGGCCATGATCTCGCCGATCACCGGAGGCTGGCCGACGCGCCTGGCCAGCACGCCGCCGAGCGAGGCCAGGCCGCCGATCACGGCGACGGCGAGGAAGAGGCGCGCCATCAGCTGGATCGGGGACGAGGCGTGCGCCGCGTCCGCGGCCGCCCGGTGGACCGCGGGCGACGACACGGAGAGCCCGACGACGACGAGCAGCAGCACGGCCGCCGCGGTCAGGCCGACGGCGACGGCGACACCTCGCGCGGGAGCGGGCATGAGCCGCTCTTCCGTCTCTTCGAGCGGTGTTTCCGGATGCATGGTCACACTCCTGGTGTGGGCCGGCGTCGTGACCCTCCGGGGGGGAGCCGGCGCAGGACGACGGCGGCGTGGACGAGTTCGCCGCAGCCGAGCACGGTCACCGCGCCGAGCGCGCCCGCCCAGGGCACGACGGCGAAGGCGAGCGCCCCCATGGCGACGAGGGAGACGGCCGCCCCGTACGCGGTCGTCCGGAGTGTCCGCGGGGTGGCGTTCTCCATCAGGTAGTTGACGCTGCCCATCGCGAAGAGGATCGGCACGCAGGCCGCGTACAGCACCAGGACCCCGGGCCCGCCCAGGTCCCTGAGCAGCAGGAGCGAGGCGCCCAGGGTGAGCGCCAGGTAGGGCACCCCGGCGAGCACCAGCAGCCGCAGCCAGCGGGCGAGCGTGCCGAGCATCGAGGTCAGGTCGCGCTGGTGCAGTTCGCGCGACACCTGCGGCTGCAGGATGCGCAGCAGGTAGGCGAAGGCGTTCAGCAGGACCGAGGAGGCGATGACGGCCAGGTAGAGCCCGCCGCTCTCGTCCTCGGCACCCGTCACGGACAGCGCCAGGAACAGCAGGCTGACCGAGACGCCGCCCACCACGTCGGCGACCGCCATGAGCGCCGAGGTGCCGACCGAGACGCGGACCAACGTCCTGCGGCGCAGCCCGGTGAAGTCGGGCCGCAACCCGGCCAGCAGCGCCGCGTTGAGCACGATCAGGGTGAGGGTGTACAGGGCCAGGAACGTGGTGGGCGGGGTGCCCGTCACCGCGGCGACCGTCAGCCCGGCCAGCACCGCCGCCAGGACGAGATGGTTGGCCACGTCCCTGCCCGGCCGGTCCACGGCGCGGCTCAGGCCGACCAGCACCTGGTTGCCCCCCGCGCAGATCGCCCACAGCCCGGCCAGGCCCGGCAGCAGCGGGTCGTCGCGGCCCAGGAGCAGCACGGCCAGGACGGCGAGCGAGGCCAGCAGCAGCACGGCGGCGAGCGCGACGAAGATCCCGATCAGCCGGTCGACGGTGCGCCGGGCCCGCGGGACGAGCTTCAGCGCGCACTTCTCGATCCCGAGGGAGGCGATCGGGAGCAGGAACGCCGCCCCGCCCATGGCCGCGGCGTAACCGGCGTAACCGGTGGGACCCCACGCGCCCGCCAGGGCGACGTTGGCGAGCACGACCGTCCCCCGGTAGCCCATGCGCGCGCCGACGAGCGATGCCATGACCTTCGGGGCGACGGCGAACAGGTTCCTGGCGGTCACCCCGGGACCGGTCGTTCCGGTGCCCGTCATCCGGGAGCGTCTGCGTAGTCGGAGGTGACGAACTTCCCCTTGCCCCCCGGCGTGATCGTCACGGACTCGGCCGTCACCACCTCCAGCGGGAAGTCGCCCCCGGCCAGCTCGAAGAGCCTGGCCCGTACGCTCTCGAAGAGCCCGTCCGCGCCGTCCGCGCCGTCCGCGCCGTCCATGCCGTCCGCGCCGGGGACCACGTGCAGGCGGACCAGCCCGGTGGCCTCCTGGTGGACGAAGCACTCGCTGATCCCCGGGTGGGTGGCGGCCAGGTGCAGGAACGCGTCGGGGTAGAGCCGCTCACCGCCGGGGAGGGTGACGAAGTCGTTGCTGCGCGCCTTGGTCAGCCGCAGGACGCGGAACCTGCGCCCGCACCCGCACCGGCCGGGCTCGATCAGGCCGATGTCCCCGAGGTCGTAGCGGATGAGCGGCATGGCCCGCTCCAGGAACGAGGTGACCACGACGTGGCCCTCCTCGCCCGCGGGCAGGGCCCGCCCCCGGTCGTCGACGATCTCGCAGTGGACGCGGTCCTCGCTCAGGTGCGCCCTGCCGTGCGTGCAGTCGTAGGCGACGTTGAGCACCTCGAACGCGGAGTACTCGTCGAACACCGGCGCGCCGAACCTCTCGGCGAACATCGCCCGGTGCTCGGGGAGCAGGAGCTCGGACTCGGTCATCACGATCCGCAGGGTCCGTCTCAGCCGGGTCAGCTCGGCGTCGGTGAGGGCGCGCAGCAGCGCGCGCAGGTGGACCGGGTAGCCGATCAGGACCTTGGGCCGGTTGGCCAGCAGCTCGGCCTTGATCTCCGCCATCGGCCGGTGCGACAGGATCACGTGCCTGCGGAACAGGTTGAGGCGCTCGAACATCCGGGCGGGCGGGGCGAACGGCCGGATGTGGGTGAGCCGGTCGGTCGGCAGGTAGCGTCCGGTGGCCAGGAACCGGCGGACGAGGGCGGCGCCGTGGTAGTCGTGGGAGGCCTCGTCGTGCAGGATCCGCACCCGCCGGCCGGTGCTGCCGCTGGTCTGGAAGGACCTGCACGTCGCCGGGTCGACACCGTCGGCGAGCAGGTTCTCCAGCGGCCGTTCGCGCAGCACCTCCTTGTCGAGCACCGGCAGGTCCGACAGGTCGGCCAGGGCGGTCAGCGGCGGGCGGGAGTAGCGGGGGTCGTCCCGGTAGTACGGGACGCGGGCCCGGGCGTACTCGATCATCCGGTTCAGCTCGCGCAACTGCCGCCGTCGCAGGGCGGAGGGGCTGCCGTACTGCCTGGCGACGGTGACCGGGATGTAGCAGGCCTCGCGGAGGAACACCGGTCAGCCCCTGTTCGCGGGGGAACCGTCCGCTCGGGCGGCGTCCGTCCCGGAGGTGCCGGGGGCGCCGGGGGCGCCGGGGGCGTCGGCGGCCCGGGAGACCCCGGGAGCGGTGGAGGCGGCGGGGGCGTCCGGGCCGTCCGCCCGGGAGCGGGGCGAGCGGACCAGGGCCTCCCACCAGCGCTGCGGGGAGAGGAAGACCAGGAGCGCCAGGATCACGTGCACGACGATGAACGCGTAGGCCTCCATCTTGGTCGGCGGGTGGCCGATGAAGACCGTGATGTGCGAGGCCCACTCCCACACCTCGGGAATCGTGGCGTAGGCCGGGTCGGTGTGGTCGTTGACCGTGAGGAAGGCCAGGTCCTCCAGGCCGGACAGCATCAGCAGCAGCATCCCGTAGGAGAGCCTGCGCACGGTCGCGGCCGTGCCCCCGCCGAGCCGGTAGGCCAGCGCCAGCGCCAGGATGATCATGGGCGTCAGCGTGAGGACGTGGTAGTAGAGGTTGCCGAAGGAGGTCGGGTCCTCGGAGATGGCACCGCCGAAGAAGAAGATCTTCGGTACGAAGTACAGGAAGTAGAGCAGGAAGGTCGGCGGGATGAGCAGGAGCGGGAGCCGCATCCGCTTCGCCCACTCCACGTCGAGCGCGGCCACCGCCTCCGCGGCCATCACGAACGGGACCAGCTTGAACAGGAAGAGCCAGAGCGACTTCACCTCGCGGTCGTGTGGCAGGCCGAACCAGACGATCGCCGCGGCGATCACCGCCAGCGAGGCGAAGATCGCGAATCTGCGGTGCTTGGGGGGGATCATTCTGACCCTTTCTCATCGTTCTCGATCACGAACCGCAGGGTTTCCAGCGCCCTGTCCCGGGCCGGCATCAGCGACTCCCTGGTGTCGGCGACCACCATCAGGTAGCCGAGTTTGTGCGCGGCCTGCCGGTAGGCGTGCACCCGGTCGCCGGGTGACTTGAACACCTGCACGTCCACCACCTCGGGCATCCGCAGCAGCGCGTCCATGCCGACCACGTCCCGCAGGACGCCGTCGGCCTCCGAGGTGAGGATCTGCAGCATGGCGGTGCGCCGGAAGGGGGCGGTGATCTCCAGCGGCTCGCCCAGCGCCAGCCGGATCGCCGCCTCGACCGTGTTCAGCCCGAACGCGTGCCGCACCATCAGCGGCATGCCGTTGCCGCCGAGCCGGGCGCCCATCTCGATGAAGTGGATGTCGCCCTCGGGCGTCAGCACGAAGTCCAGGTTGACGGGGCCGTGCTCGTGCCCGGCCTCCGCGCAGATCATGACGATCGCCTCCCGGAGCCGCGCGTGGACGGACGCGTCGAGGTCGGCCGGCACCACGTGGGCGAGACTGATCATCTCCGGCGGGCCGGTGATCGTGCGGTCGGTCACCGCCATGAACCCCAGCCGGCCGCCGGTGAAGAAGCACTCCGCCGAGCAGTGCCTGCCGGACACGATCTCCTCGATGATCACCTGGTGCGAGAAGGAGTACTTCCAGGCGTGCTCGATCGCGCCCCGCAGGTCCGCCGGGGTGCCGATGGCCGTGATGCCCTTGCTGCCCGAGGAGTCGGCGGGCTTGACGATCAACGGGTGGCGCATCCGCCCGGCGGCGGCCAGCAGCACCTCGGTGCTGCCGTCCTGCACGTACGCGTGGCTCGGCAGGCCGAGCCGGGCGACCAGCGCGCGGAAGAACCCCTTGTCGACCGAGCAGCGCAGCGCGCCGGGGGACGGCTGGTGCGCCGTGCCGTAGATCCGGCTCAGCTCGGCGACGGACTCCTGGGCGGCGTCGCTGGCCGGTGAGATCACCGCCGCGACGTCGATGGGCCCGAGCGTCGCCGCGATGGCCGCGGGGTCCCTGCTGGTCATGCAGAGGAACCGGTCGGCCTCCGCGGCGCCGAGCGCGTCGGGCCGCTGGTCCACGCCGATCACGTGGTAACCGAGCCGCCGGGCCTCGCGGTAGGCGGGGATCTGGTCCTCGCCTCCGCCGAGCACGATGATGTTCCGGGCGCTCAACTGACGTCCTCCCAGATGTCGGCGGTGAGGTAAGGCGTCTCCTGGCCGTAGAGGGCCTCGTCGGCGCGGACGACGATGTTGGCCTCGCGGATCTGGTAGCGCGGCATCCCGATCGCCTGCACCCGCATGACGCGCACGAGATAGCGGGCCACCACGACCACGACGAGCAGCGTGATCAGGCTGGTGGCGAGCCCGGCCGTGGCCAGCGCGTCGTGCCCGGCGAAGCCCGTCCAGAACAGTTCGAGGAGCAGCACGCCCGCGGCCAGCATCGCCGTGGCCAGCGCGTAGAGCCAGACCAGCGGCCGGAAGGAGAAACCGACGAAGAGCTCGATGGCGTGCCCGGCGAGCTTGCGCAGGTTCCACTTGCCCTGGCCGGCCACCCGAGGCCGGTGCGAGGTGGGCAGGGTCGTGTACCGCGCGCCGAGCAGCGGGGCGGTGGCGGAGAAGTAGGGCGTGGACAGCCGGCTGTCGACGACCTTGCGCGCCACGCAGGTACGGGCGATCCGGAACACCGAGGCGCCCGCAGGGATCTCGATCCCGAGCCACCTGCGCGCGATCATCTGATGTCCCCAGGTACCGAGACGCCGGTACCACGGGTCCTGGCGGTTCTCCCTGACCGCGAAGACCACGTCGTAGCCCTCCAGCGCTTTTTCCACCAGGCGGTGCATCTCCTCGGGCGGGGACTGCAGGTCGGCGTCGAACTGCACCGTCCACGGCTTGGAGGCGTACTTGAAACCCGCCGAGAAGGCGGCCTCCAGGCCGAAGTTCCGCGCGAAGGAGATGTACTTGACCAGGGGGTCCTGGGCGGCGAAGGACTTGATCGCGTCCAGCGTGCCGTCGTCGCTGCCGTCGTCGATGAACAGGATCTCGACGTCGTCGTACCGCAGCAGCTCGGACCGGATCTCGCGGTAGGCCTGCTCGACGCAGGCGGCCTCGTTGTAACAGGGGATCATGGCTGTGATGCCGGGCCGCGGCATGCGAGCGTTCTGCGCGCTCGCACCCGCGGCCGCCATGGGCGTCGGCGACATGTTCGGCGGAGGGGTCGTGTCAGTCGAACATCGCGTTCATGGTCTCGTGGGTCGCTTCCTTCTTCAGGTCGGACTCACTTCCCCAGCACGTGTTGAGGATGATGCGCGTCCGGTCGGCGTTGAGGGGGATCGTCCGGTGCAGGGTCGTGTCCGACCGCAGGAAGTACAGGTCGCCGGTGACGTGCCCGTAGGTCTTGATCGGGTGCTCCAGCAGGTAGTCCTCGACCTGCGGGTCGTTCTTGTCCCAGTCGGTGTGCGGGATGCACTGCAGCTGGCCGCCGTACTTCGCGTCCGGCGCCTCGATGATCCAGATGACCGTGAAGCTGAAGTCGCCCCAGTGCCAGCCGTGGGTGTCGCCCTTCCTGTGCTGGCGGATGGCGATGTACTTCTCCTCCTCCCACGGGCACTCCAGCACCGGCTGCGCGGCGAGCCTGGACAAAAAGCCCATCAGGGCCTGCGACTCGTAGACGGCGGGGATGAGCTCGCTGCCCTTGGCGATCGCCTGCTGGCTGATGGTGGTCATGTACCGGGGCGTGTTGCCGGTCTCCTTGAGGTGGATGTCGATCCGCTGGCCGTGCTCGTCGAGGAGACGGTGCACCTCCTGGGAGACCTCCTGGAACAGGTCGTCGGGGACCAGGCCCCGCAGCTTCACGTATCCCTCCCGCCGGTAGTGCTGGGAGAGTTTGCGCACGACCTTGTCGTCGGCGTACCGGGTCTCGATGTGCTCGCGGATGCGCTGGTCGGTCTGCTCTTTCAGGGTGGGGTTCGCCATGGTGTCCGGGCGCCTTTCTCTGCGTTCACGGTGTCTGTCCGGCGAAAGGCGCGGCTCTCGGGGAGGACCGGCGCTTTTCACGATCTTCATGGGGCGGGTCGCGTCCGGGGCCGGCTCACCGGCTCCGGACGGGACGTCAGGTCTGTCCGCGGGCGACCAGCACAGGGGTGCCGTGCCGGGGGCAGAGTTCGGGCACCAGACCGGCGGTGCCCGGCGGGACGACGTTCACGAGCGTGGGACGGGTACGGCGCAGCATGGTGAACAGCGGTCCCGTGGCGTGCGGCCGGACGTGGACGCGCCGCCAGTTCGTGTGCATCCGGCCGCACTCGCGGTGCCGGGCCCCGAGGTAACCGAGACGGGCGTCCCACAGCACCTCGGCCGGCCGGCCGGCGCCCCGGTCACGCCCTCGCGGCCCGCCCGCGTCCGCGTCCCCTCCGCGGGGCCCGCTCCCGGCGGGCACGGCGTGCTCGTGCAGCTCGCCGAGGGGCCTGCGCAGGAACACGCGCACCTGCCCGGTGTGACCCCGGCGCAGTTCCTCGACCTGGCCGGGGTCGCCGAGCAGTCCGGGCTCGCGGGCGTCGTGGAACGCCCGGATCCCGTCGGAGCGCAGCCTCGGGTCGGCCGTCTCGGCGTGCGCGCAGAGCAGCACCGCGTAGCGGCCACGCCGGGGTCCCAGCCGCCGCCAGTCCAGCAGCGCCGTCCGCACCTCGAACAGCGGGCGGTCGCTCCGGTGGACCCCGGTGAGCCGCAGCGCCTCGTACAGCTCGCCGGGCTCGCCGAGCCACGGCACCACGTCCGTACGCGGAAGGTGCGGGGCGGCGAAGGGGTACAGCGTGGGCAGCAGGTCGTCCAGGCCGGCCGCGGGCAGGGGAGCGGGATCGTCCAGGACGGCCCCGGCGTCGGCCCACATCTCCCGGTAGTGGGGCACGGTCGCGAAGGCCCGTGCCACCGCGGCCCGGTAGGCCCGCTCACCGGCGCGCCACGAGTAGCCGCGCGATTCCCCGAACATGCCCCGTCCCCCGTCGTTCCCCGTCGTTCCCCGTGGTTCCCCGTCGTTCCCGCCGTGCCTCGCCGTCCGGTCAGTTGAAGGTGTTCTGGTCGTGGACGAGCAGCCAGCGCCCGTCGCTCCGGGCGAAGACCAGCGTGAGGTGGTAGGTCTTCCGGTACGGGGCGCCCTCGGGGTCGACGTCGTCGTAGGCGACGGCGAGCAGGGCGAAGGCCGAGTCGCCGGTCTCGCTGACGCGGACGGTCTCCGAGCTCATCGACCAGTCCTGGTCGGCGAACCAGTCGCGGTGGAACTTCGCGATCTCGTCCTTGCCGGTCAGCAGCGTGCCGTTGGGCAGGATCAGCGTCGCGTCCTGGTGGACGGTCTCCAGGTAACCGTCCAGGTCCCGCTCGTCGATCGCCTTCAGGTGCCGGGCGAGCGCCTCGTCGAACTTCATCGTCCTGTCCTTTCCACGGGTCACCACGGGGCGACCACGAGGGTCTGCGGTACGAGGTCGCAGCCGAACCGCTGCTTGAGCTCGGCCATTCCCTTGCCGAACTCGATCCCGTCCCGGCCTTTCCGGATCATGTAGTCGATCTCCTGGAGGTAGAGATCGAAGTAGAGGTCGCGACGGCCGCCGTCCCGGATGTCCAGGGAGCCGGTGACCGTGGTGATCAGCCGGTCGCCCGTGTCGAAGGCCAGGTCGAACGAGAGCAGCCGGTTCCCTTCGCGGTGCCCGAAGTAGCACACCCCGCCCTCGCCGTTGAGATGGCCGAAGTAGCCCAGGGGGATGGGGGGTCTGCCGCCGCCGTGCTTCAGGTCGGTCAGGTGCGCCAGCCTGCTGGCCTGGGCGGGGTCCACGGTGCCGACGGCGTGCAGCGGCTCGGTCGTCTCCGCGGCCTCGGCGTGGATCCGGCGGAACCGCTGCCGCCGCCCGCGCGGCAGCCCGGCGAGGTACTCCTCCGGGTCGGACCAGCGGTTGACCAGCAGGGTGTTCGGCGCGGTGGCCACCCGGGGGCGGGACCGGCCCGCCACCAGCGGCAGTTCGCCGGTGCCGACCTGCCGGTACACGATGCCCAGGCAGTGCCGGCCCAACCGGCGCCGCGTCGCCCTCTCGAACGCCCTCAGCACGGCCCGGCGCTCCACCTCGTCGAGCCTCGCCGCGAAGGCGAAGCCGGGGGTGAACCCGAGCGGCAACCGGCAGTCGAACCATCCGGCCGGGGGCAGCGACCCGGGCCGCGCGTAGCGGTCGCGGCGGGCGGGCAGGCCGCCCACGTCACCGAGGAACATGCCCGCCACCTGGCCGCCGTCGCGGACCACGGCGAGGCGGACCGGGCGCTGGGCGCACCAGGCGTACGCGGTGAGGGCATCGGCCTGCCAGGCGGCGGCGAGCCGCTCCTGCTTGCGGAAGATCTCCCAGTCGGCGGGTACCGGCTCGGCCGTCGGGTCGACGATCTCAACGTGCACCGGGATCACCCGACCGTAACCGGGCCAGGACCCGTTCGCGCAGGGGACGCTCGCCGCGGTCGGCGTAGGCGCGGACCGCGGCCACGATCGCCTCCCGGCCGAAGACCTGCTCCAGCCGCCTCAGCGGCGGGCCGTCCTGTGTGCCGAACAACGTCAGGGTGAGCGTCCGGTACGCGTCGCGGGACCAGCGTTCCGGCAGGTCACCGGTCGCGATCAGCCCGGCGGCGTCCGGGACGTCGTCCCGCTCGGCGTCGATCCAGCAGCGGCCGTGCACCGCCAGCCACGCCCGCGCGTACCGCGCGCGCTCATGGGCCTCGGGGGTGCCGCCGAGCTCGGCGGCGACGAGGTCGGTGTCGTAGCACAGGCCGTGCAGCAGGCCGAGCACGGTCCGCATCCGCGGCGCCGGAGCGGGCACCTCCTCGTCGGTGGTGAGCTCGTGGAGCACGCGCGCCCGCCGGTCACCGCCGCGCGCCGCGTCGAGGAACGCGTCGTAGGCCGCGTAGCTCCCCAGGAAGCCCGCGCGTTCGGTGCTGATCCGGAAGTCGGCCTTGCAGTTGGTCCTGCCGTACAGCCAGAGGATCATGGCCGGAGGCATGATCGGGAGCAGGTCGCCGAGCGTGATGCCGCCACCGCGCGAGCCGGAGACCTTGCCCCGGTCGGCGAACTGGCGGACCAGCCCGTAGGGCACGATGACCGGCTGGCGGGAACCGAGGAACCGCCGGTAGATCACCCGGGTGCGGTCCATCGTGCTGCCCGCGCTGCAGTGGTCCTGCCCGGCGGGCTCGCAGTCGATCTGCTCGTGGGTGACCCGCAGCGTCCAGTCCAGCGCCCACGACGGCTTGACGACGCCGAGCCTCCCGGTCACCGCGATCGCGCCGCAGGACCGGCAGGCGTAGCGCACCCGCGCCGCGCCGAGGCCGAGGATGACGGTGGTGCCGCGGCCGCACTGCTCGCAGTAGACGTTGAACAGGCCTTCCGGCGCCTTGGCCCCGAGCAGCTTCGCGAGTTTCCCCGCGTGCCGCTGGTAGCGCCCCTGCAGGCGGGTGTAGGTCCCCGCGAGGTAGCGTTTGTGCTGGTAGTGGGTCTGCCAGTGCGAGCCGGGCGGGGTGCGGCCGTCGGCGTCCGCCTCGGGAGGGCAGATGCCGGCCTGCTTCAGCTCGGCGATGTAGCGGCGGCAGATGGCGGTGGAACGCGCCGGGACCGCGCCCAGCGGGCGCGCGGCGTACCCGGCCAGCTCCGGCTGCCGGGCGGCCTGGCCGGCGCGGATCGGGTCGAAGTCGTCGAAGCTCAGCAGGATCGCCGACCGGCGGCCCATCCGCCGCAGCGCGCGGTGCACCAGATGGGCGATCGCGGTGTCCCGGAAGTTCCCGACGTGGAACGGCCCGCTCGGCGACATGCTGGTCTGGATGAGGATGCGCCGCTCCGGCGGATGCCGCCTGGCCAGCCGGTCGGCGTAGTCGCAGGCCCAGTGCGGCTGGGACGCGTCCTGCCGGAAGAGGTCGGCGTAGTCGTCGTCGCGCGCGGCGCGGGTCCCCAGGTTCATCGCACCCCCTACTGGGCCGCGGGGACCGGGGCCGCCAGCGGCCCGGTGCCCGGCCGCCCGGGTGCCGTCCCGCCGGCGGACGCCTCGTCGTCCCACAGGCCCGGATGGGCGCGGAACCATTCCACGGTCCGTTCCAGGCCCTCCTCGATGGGGACGCGGGGGGTCCAGCCCAGCCGGGTGCGGGCCAGCGTGATGTCGGGGCACCGCACCGAGGGGTCGTCCTGCGGACGCGGGACGAAGGCGATCTCGGAGGACGAGCCGGTGAGCCGTTTGATCCACTCGGCGAGGTCCAGCATCGAGATCTCGTGCGGGTTGCCGAGGTTGATCGGCCCTTCGAGGTTGGAGTTGAGCATGCGGACGATCCCGTCGATCAGGTCGTCCACGTAACAGATCGACCTGGTCTGGCTGCCGTCCCCGGAGACGGTGACGGGCTCGCCGCGGAGCGCCTGCCGGATGAAGGTGGGGATGGCCCTGCCGTCGAAGGGACGCATCCGCGGGCCGAACGTGTTGAAGATCCGCACGATCGCCGTGTCGACGTCACCGGCACGCCGGTAGGCCATCGTCATCGCCTCCGCGAAGCGTTTCGCCTCGTCGTACACTCCCCGCGGCCCGATCGGGTTGACGTTGCCCCAGTAGCCCTCGGGCTGCGGGTGGACCAGCGGGTCGCCGTAGGCCTCGGAGGTCGAGGCGAGCAGGAACCGCGCCCCCTTCTCCTTGGCGAGCTCCAGCGCGTTGAACGTCCCGCTGGAACCGACGCGCAGCGTGTCGATCGGCAGCCGCAGGTAGTCGGTGGGAGAGGCCGGGGAGGCGAGATGAAGAATCGCGTCCAGTTCTTCGGGAACTCTGAGATGCAGGGACACGTCGGCGCGGAGCATCCGGAACCCCGTACGGGGCATGAGGTGCTCGACGTTGGTCATCGATCCCGTGGAGAAGTTGTCCACGCAGGTGACGTGGTATCCCTCCCCCAGGAGGCGTTCACACAGATGGGAGCCGAGGAATCCGGCGCCACCCGTGATGGCGATGTGGGGATGGTTCATGTGCCCTTCCCGGAAGATAAGAGCGTGGCGCTCGCGGGGGCGAGCCCGAAAATCTTCGAGGAGGCCGTACGGCCTACGTGGCGGGTCTCAGTGAACTGTCGGGATTTTTGCGCATGCAGAAATCGAACGGTGAATCTTGACTCCCGGGTCAGTCGAGAAGACCGCACTGTCGGCTGTTCCGTGACGCGGTCCCGCAGGTGAGAAGCATTTTTTCACGTGAAAGTATCTTTTTATCGAAAGTCCCCGGACTCCGATATTTCGGGAGCGTATAGATTGCCGGTCATTCAATCAAGTAGGACATATGCCCACATAGTGCCACAAACTGCCTATTCATTGGTTAAAGCGGTCAACCGGTATGGACCTAAAACATCGGCGTCCGGATGGGCGCGACGGAGGGGTGTCGCCGTTCCCGCCGCTCACGACGGGTATTCGCGGCGCCGGTGAATATGGCCGTGCACGTTCCAAAGCGCCTGCTCCTGTCCGGCCCGGAACGCGCGGACGAATGTTGCCGTTGATTCGGTCTGGTCTTACCGAAGTATTCGGCGATCCGTTTTCGGGGTCAGGTGACGGTGCCGGATCATCGGGCGGCGAGACGGACGAGAGGCGGGTTCCGGGCCGCGCGGCCCGGAACCCGCCTCTCGCACACGTGCCCGCAGGGGCGCCCTGCCCCCGAGGCAGGCCCGTGTCCTCTGAGGCGGCCGGTGCCCCGGGAAGGCCCGGGGGCGTCCGACGGCTCCAGGGGACGCGCGTGTCAGACGGGGTAGTCGTCCGCGGCCACGACGACGCCCCCGGTGTGGTGCAGCACCATGAACGCGCCCTTGCGCAGCTTCCCGTCGCCCAGCCGGCCGGGCCGGTCGCCGGTGCCGCCGCCGGCCAGGCCGTCGATCCCGGAGATCAGCTCCGGCAGGACCTTGCCGTGGCTGCACAGCGCCACGGACCGGTCCGAGGCCAGGGCCTCGGTGACCAGGCGCAGGCAGGCGTCGGGGTCGTAGCGGCTCTCCGACAGGGCCGGTTCCAGCCGCACCGGCAGGCCGGACCGTTCGGCGTACGGCTGCAGCGTCCGCACGCACCGCTCGCTGGGGGAGCTGACCAGTTCCGCCGGGCCGAAGGCGCCCAGCAGGCCCGCCAGCGTCTCGGCCTGCCTGCGGCCGTTCTTGTCCAGCGGCCGCTCGTCGTCGTCGCCCTTCCACTCCTTGCGGCTGCCGGCCAGGGCGTGCCGGACCAGGACGAGCGGGGTGGTCGCCGGGGAGACCGTGCCGAACGCGCGCAGCAGCACGGCGTCCGCCTCGTAGCTCAGGCGCCGCTCGGCCTCCCGCACCGGTAGCCAGGCCACCTCGTCGACCTCGTCACCGGGGGTGAACGGCCCCTCGGCGACCATCCTGGCCACCCAGTGCTCGACCCGCTTGGGCCGCCCGCGGTGGGTGTAGCGGGTCGGCGGCAGCGACCGGCCCAGCTCCACGGTCAGGCCGGTCTCCTCGGCCACCTCGCGCAGCGCCCCGGCGACGGCGTGCTCGCCGCGCTTGAGCTTCCCCTTGGGGAACGACCAGTCGTCGTACGCGGGCCGGTGGACGAGGGCGACCTCGGGGGCGTCCGGGGAACCGCGCCACACGAGCGCTCCGGCCGCGCGGATCAGGTCGTCCGGCTCGCGGCCGTCGTCAGTCATCGATCGTCCTCCACCTGCGCGTGCCGATCAGATAGGTCTGCAGGTCGTCACCGGGGTGCCGGGTCCAGGTCCCGTCCGGGTTGAGCCACCAGGTGGCGGTCTCGTCGGCCATGGCCCGGTCCAGCAGGTCGCTGAGGTAGTTCCGCTGCTGCTGGCTGGAGACCTTGACCAGCGCCTCCACGCGCCGTTCGATGTTACGGCGCATCATGTCGCCGCTGCCGATCCAGATCTCCGGGCGGCGCCCGTGTCCGAACTCGTAGATCCGCGAGTGTTCCAGGAAGCGGCCCAGCACGCTCCTGACCCGGATGTTCTCCGACATGCCCGGGACGCCCGGCCGGAGCGTGCACACCCCCCGCACCCACAGGTCGACCGGCACGCCGGCGTTCGAGGCCCGGTAGAGGGCGTCGATGATCGGCTCGTCGACCAGGGAGTTCGTCTTCATCCTGATGCTGGCCGGGCGGCTGGCCTCGTGGTGGGAGATCTCCCGCTCGATCCTGGCCAGCAGCCCGCCGCGCAGCGAGTGCGGGGCGACCAGCAGCCGCCGGTAGGCGGAGTGGTTGGAGTAGCCGGTCAGGTGGATGAACAGGTCCGTGACGTCCTCGCCGACCAGCCGGTCGGCGGTGAGCAGGCCCAGGTCCTCGTACAGCCTGGCGGTCTTGGGGTTGTAGTTCCCCGTGCCGATGTGGCAGTAGCTGCGCAGCTCGCCCGAGGACTCCTGCCGTACGACCAGGGCCAGCTTGCAGTGGGTCTTCAGCCCCACGACGCCGTAGACCACGTGGCACCCGGCCCGCTCCAGCTTGCGCGCCCAGGTGATGTTGGCGTGCTCGTCGAACCTGGCCTTGATCTCCACGACCACCACGACCTGCTTGCCCGCCTCGGCCGCGTCGATCAGCGCGTCCACGATCGGCGAGTCACCGCTGGTGCGGTAGAGCGTCTGCTTGATGGCCAGCACGGCCGGGTCTGCGGCGGCCTGCTCGATGAAGCGCTGCACGCTGGTGGAGAACGAGTCGTAGGGGTGGTGCAGCAGCACGTCCCGCTCGCGCAGCACCGCGAAGATGTCGTCCTCGACGTGCACGACCTCGGCCGGGACGAAAGGGCGGAAGCTCAGCTCGCCCCGGTCCAGGTCGGCGATCGCGTGCAGCCCGGTCAGGTCCAGCGGCCCGGGCAGCCGGTAGATCTCGTGGTCGGCCACGCCCAGCTCGTCCACCAGCAGTTCCAGCACCTCGGGCGTGATGGTCTCCTCCACCTCCAGCCGGACCGGCGGGCCGAAGCGGCGCTTGAGCAGCTCGCGCTCCAGCGCCTGCATGAGGTTCTCGGTGACGTCCTCGTCGACGTCGAGGTCCTCGTTCCGGGTCACCCGGAAGACGTGGTGCTCGACGACCTCCATGCCCTTGAACAGCTGCCCCAGGTGGGCGGCGATCACGTCCTCCAGCGGGACGAACCGGTTCGTGGACGCGGTGACGAAGCGGGGGAGCTGGCTGGGCACCTTGACCCGGGCGAAGACCGTGTTGCCGGTCGTCGGGTTGCGCACGGTGACGGCCAGGTTCAGCGACAGGCCCGAGATGTAGGGGAAGGGGTGGGCGGGGTCGACGGCCAGCGGCGTCAGCACCGGCCTGATCCGCTCCCGGAACAGCTTGCGCATCTCGGTGCGCTCGTCGCGGCCCAGGTCGTCCCAGCGCACGATCTCGATGCCCACCGCGCTCAGCTGCGGGCAGATCCGCTCGTAGAAGCAGGCCGACTGCCGCTGGGCGAGATCGTTGGCGATCGCCGCGATCCTGGCCAGCTCCTCGCGGGGCTTCAGCCCGCTCTTGGTACGCAGCAGCAGGCCGGTGGCCATCCGCCGTTTCAGCCCGGCCACCCGTACCCGGAAGAACTCGTCCAGGTTGCTGGCGAAGATGGCCAGGAACCGCACCCGTTCCAGGAGGGGCAGGGACGGATCCTCGGCCATCTCCAGAACGCGCTGGTTGAACTGGAGCCAGCTCTCCTCCCGGTTCAGGAAGCGGTCCTGCGCCAGGGGGAGCCCGTCAGGGGTGGGTTGGGTGGGTTCAGCGGACATATGACCAGAATGCCCGCTTTGGTTGAACGGAACGTTAATTTCGTCTCAACGGGCGCTGTTGCTTACCCGCTCGTCTCGATCTTTGCCCGTTCTTGGGAAAAGACGTCGGCCCCCTTGACCTCGCCGCGCCCGGCCGCCCTGGCCTCCTTCAGGCGCGCCCTCTCCTGCTCCTTGAGCTCACGCTCCCACGCCTTCTCCTGCTCGCGCAGGTCGCGCAGGCGGATCTTCTCCTGCTCGCGGGCGGCCTTCTCGGCCTCGCGCCGCTCGCGTTCACGGGCCTTCTCCTGCTCGCGCAGGTCGCGTAGCCGGGCCTTCTCCTGCTCGCGGGCGGCCTTCTCGGCCTCGCGCCGCTCACGCTCGCGGGCCTTCTCCTGCTCCCTGGACTCCCGCTCGCGGGCCTTGGCCAGCTCGCGGAGCTCCTTGTCCGTACGGGCCGGCACCTGGGACGCGGGACGCGCACGCGGCTGGGACGCGGGCGGCTCCCCGGCGCGCTGCGGCGCCGGGACCGGCCGCTGTTCCAGGTCGCGCGAGGTCGAGGTCAGCCGGGGGGCCGCGGCCAGGCCGGTCAGGCCGTTCCACGCCAGGTTCACCAGGTGCGCGGCGACCTCCTGGCGCGGAGGGGTCCGCACGTCCAGCCACCACTGGCCGGTCAGCGCCACCATGCCCACCAGCATCTGGGCGTACATCGGGGCCAGGGTGGGCTCGTACCCCCGCTCGGCGAACTCGTCGACCATGACGTCCTCGACCTGGCTGGCGATGTCGTTGATCAGGCTGGCGAAGGTGCCGGTCCCGGAGGCGGCGTGCGAGTCGCGCACCAGGATGCGGAACCCCTCGCTGTTCTCCTCCACATAGGCCAGCAGGGCCAGGGCCGCCCGTTCCAGCTTGATCAGCGAGTGCGAGGCCGACAGGGCCTCGGTCACCATGCCGAGCAGCTTCTGCATCTCCCGGTCGACGACGACCGCGTACACGCCCTCCTTGCCGCCGAAGTGCTCGTAGACCACCGGTTTGGAGACGTTGGCGGTCGCCGCGATCTCCTCCACCGAGGTGCCGTCGAACCCCTTCTCCGCGAAGAGGGTCCTGCTGATCTGAATCAGCTGTTCCCGGCGTTCCTTACCTGACATGCGCCGACGGGGTTCACTCACGGTTCTCATAATGGACCTGTTCATGGCGACGCTGCGCGTCGCGGTGAGTTGTGTTCACGGCGACGCTGCGCGTCGCGGTGAGTTGTGTTCACGGCGACGCTGCGCGTCGCTGTGAGTCCGCTCTGATCCGGCTCCTTCCCTCGTCGAGGGGGATCGCTCGTTCCTCACGATTCCCCTCTCCTCGGTCCAGTCGCCGGCGCGGCCTCACGGGAGTCCCTCGGGAAAAGAGATCGGGGCGTTCGGAAGACCGGTGGACGGTCTGGTCCCAGGGGCCCGGTCCGTGTCCGGTCAGGTGGTGGCGATGCGCTTGGCGGCGAGGCGCTCGGGAGTGGGCCAGCGGACGTCGTAGGCCCAGCCGGCCTTCTCGAACATGCGGATGACGCCGGCGCTGAGGTCGATCTGCCCCTTCAGGGCGCCGTGCCGGGCGCAGGTGGGGTCGGAGTGGTGAAGGTTGTGCCAGGACTCGCCGAAGGACGGGATGGCCAGCCACCACACGTTGCGCGACTTGTCGCGGGACTCGAAGACCTCCTCGCCGAAGACGTGGCAGATCGAGTTGATCGACCAGGTCACGTGGTGCAGCAGGCCGATCCGGACCAGCGTGCCCCAGAAGAAGCCGGTCGCCATGCCCCACCACGACCAGGTCAGCAGGCCGCCCAGCAGGGCGGGCGCGACGATCGTGGTGATCGCCAGCACCGGGAAGAGCTTGTGCAGCCGGACGATGTCCGGGTCCTTGACCAGGTCGGGGGCGTACTTCTGGCGGTTGGCGCGGTCGGTCTCGAACAGCCAGCCCATGTGCGCCCACAGCAGGCCCTTGGACACGGCCACGAAGCCGGTGCCGAAGCGCCACGGCGAGTGCGGGTCGCCGTCCTTGTCGGAGAACTTGTGGTGCTTGCGGTGGGTGGCCACCCAGTCGAGCACCGACATCTCCATCGCGAGGCTGCCCGCGATGCCCAGCGCGATCTTCAGAGGGCGCTTGGCCTTGAACGAGCCGTGCGTGAAGTGGCGGTGCAGGCCGACGGTGACGCCCAGCCCGGTGACCACGTAGAAGACGCCCGCGATCAAGACGTCGGACCAGCCCAGACCCCAGCCCCAGGCGAACGGGATCGCCACCAGCAGGGCGACCAGCGGGGCGCCGACGACCACGCCGAAGGTGATGATCTCGGGCAGGGTCTTCCGCTCGGGGTCGACGTCGGATTTGGGTCCTGGAGCAGGACGTTCTTCGATGACGGTCATGCGCTACCTCGCGGTGACTCGGAAAGAACAAACTCATGTGGCTACGCCACCGTAACCTACGCAATCGTAAGTTAGGAATGCATGAGCGCCGAAAGTATGAAAGACGGCTCCCCGGCCTGATGTCATGCCTGATGCCATGTCGGGTTCACCCTGTCTCCTACCCGCCCTCGACCTGCTAAACGACAGCACGTCCGCCGACGGGCGTTCGGGCCGGTCCCGATCGCCGGGGGACGGGCGTGCGAACAGGGGCGCGTACGGCGCGGAAGGCTCTGTATCGTAGGGGGGCCGGGTGTGCGGGCCCTGTCCCCGATCGCCTGGTCGGTCCGGCATTGGGTAATTGGCAGCCCGCAAGGTTTTGGTCCTTGTTGTCCAGGTTCGAGTCCTGGTGCCGGAGCCATCCCTCCTGTCTGGTTTATTGATCAGCCTGGTCGGCTGGGTGGGTCCCAGGGGGGAGAGGTATCCTCACGTTGTCGAGCAGGTGACGGCGCCGTGCCCCGGGGATGGCCATCCGTCATCGCGCTTCGCCATGTCTCAGCCGCGACGCCGAGGGAGCCTCGTCCGTGAGTGTGCCGCGCCCGGCAGCCGTCATCGTCCTCGCCGCCGGTGAGGGCACCCGGATGAAGTCGAGAACACCGAAAATTCTTCATGAGCTGTGCGGCCGCAGTCTGGTCGACCACATGCTCGCCGCCGCCAGGGGGCTCGAACCCGAACGGCTCATCGTCGTCATCGGTCACGAACGGGAACGGGTCCGGGCACACCTGGCCGGCACCGGCCCCGACGTGCAGACCGTCGTCCAGGCCGAGCAGAAGGGCACCGGCCACGCGGTCCGGACCGTCCTGGAGACCGTGGGCACCATCGGCGGCACCGTCCTGGTGACCTACGGTGACACGCCGCTCCTGCGGACCGAGACCCTGGCGGCCCTGCTGGACCGGCACGGCGAGGACGGCAACGCCGTCACCGTGCTGACCGCCGAGGTCCCCGACCCGTACGGGTACGGCCGGATCGTCCGCGACGCCTCCGGGGCGGTCCTGAAGATCGTCGAGGAGAAGGACGCCGACGCGCGGGAGCGGGCGATCCGGGAGATGAACTCCGGCGTCTACGCCTTCGACGGCACCCTGCTGGCCGACGCCGTCAAGCGGGTCTCCGCCTCCAACGCCCAGGGCGAGGAGTACCTCACCGACGTCCTCGCCATCCTCCGCGAGGACGGGCACCGGGTCGGCGCGCACATCGCGGCCGACTACGTGGAGGTGGAGGGCGTCAACGACCGCGTGCAGCTCGCCTTCGCCCGCAAGGTGCTCAACACGCGCCTGCTGGAGGCGCACATGCGGGCCGGGGTGACCGTGATCGATCCCGCCACCACCTGGGTCGACGTGGACGTCGTCCTCGAACCCGACGTGGTGCTCCATCCCGGCACCCAGCTGCACGGCCGTACCCGGATCGCCGAGGGCGCCGAGGTCGGCCCCGCCACCACGCTCACCGACACGATCGTCGGCGAGGGGGCGCTGGTCCGCAACGCCGTCTGCGTCGAGGCGGAGATCGGCCCCGAGGCCCTGGTCGGGCCGTACGCCTACCTGCGGCCGGGCACCGTGCTGGCCCGCAAGGCCAAGGCCGGCACGTACGTGGAGATGAAGAACGCCCGGGTGGGCGAGGGCGCCAAGGTCCCGCACCTGAGCTACGTGGGCGACGCCACCATCGGCGACGGAGCCAACATCGGCGCCTCGGCGATCTTCGTCAACTACGACGGGGTCGACAAGCACCACACGACGGTGGGCGAGCACGCCTTCGTCGGGTGCGACACCATGCTCGTCGCGCCGGTGACCATCGGCGACGGCGCCTACACGGCCGCGGGCTCGGTGATCGACGCCGACGTCCCCCCCGGGGCCATCGGTGTGGCCCGCGGACGGCAGCGCAACATCGAAGGGTGGGTCGTGCGCAAGCGCGCGGGCACCAGATCGGCCAAGGCGGCGCTGGGCGCCGCCGAGACCGGGAAACAGCAGGGGAGCCAGAGTGAGTGAGCGAAGCGAGCGGCCCGGTGGGTACGGCGGCGGCATCGCGCGGACATCGGCGTGCCGTCAGGCGAGGAGGACGGCATGAGCGGTATCAAGCAGACCGGTGAGAAGAACCTGATGTTCTTCTCCGGTCGCTCGCACCCGGAACTGGCGGACGAGATCTCCAGTCACCTGGGGGTGGGCGCGACGCCGACCACGCTGCGCGACTTCGCCAACGGCGAGATCTACGCCCGCTACCAGGAGTCCGTCCGCGGCTGCGACGCGTTCGTCATGCAGAGCCACACCTGGCCGATCAACCAGTGGATCATGGAACAGCTGATCATGGTGGACGCCCTCAAGCGCGCGTCCGCCAAGCGGATCACCGTGATCATGCCGTTCTACGGCTACGCCCGCCAGGACAAGAAGAGCAAGGGACGCGAGCCCATCACCGCCCGGCTCATGGCGGACATGTTCAAGACCGCGGGCGCCGACCGGCTGATGTCGATCGACCTGCACACCTCCCAGATCCAGGGCTTCTTCGACGGCCCGGTGGACCACCTGTTCGCCATGCCCGTCCTGGTGAACTACCTCAAGGACAAGCTGGACCTGGAGAACACCACGGTCGTCTCGCCCGACACCGGCCGGGTGCGGCTCTCGGAGCGCTGGGCCGACACCCTCGGCACCCCGCTGGCCTTCATCCACAAGCGCCGCGACCTCGACGTGGCCAACCAGGTGAAGGTGAACGAGGTCGTCGGCCGGGTGCGGGGCCGTACCTGCGTGCTGATCGACGACATGATCGACACCGCGGGCACGATCTGCAAGGCCGCCGGCGCGCTCTACGAGCAGGGCGCCACCAACGTGGTCGTGGCCGCCACCCACGCGGTCTTCTCCGACCCCGCGGTCGACCGGCTGAAGAACTCGCAGATCTCCGAGGTCATCGTCACCAACACGGTGCCGCTCCCCGAGGACAAGCGGTTCGACAAGCTCACGGTCCTGTCGATAGCCCCCCTCATCGCCCGCGCGATCACCGAGGTCTTCAACGACGGCTCCGTCACCAGCCTCTTCGAAGGCGACAGCTGACCCCACACCCGATCGATCCTCACCACCGCCCGGGAGCGCCCAGCCTTTGTTCCCGGGCGCCCTCATGCTCTGCGTCGGTTACCCCCGCCCGATCAAGCCCCCCAGGGACCCCAGTGAGACCGCGCCGGCGACTGGACCGAGGAGAGGAGGATCGCGAGGAACGAGCGATCCTCCTCGACGAGGGAAGGAGCCGGATCAGAGCGGTCTCACCGCGACGCGCAGCGTCGCCATGAGCACATCTCACCGCGACGCGCAGCGTCGCCATGACACTGTATGGTTGAGGGATTGTGTGCGCTCGTAACGCCTTCCGCTAGGGCGGGTGAGGGGGAGCGCACCTTTTCCGCTCCCGAGATCCCTAGGAGATCAGCCGTGTCCGAAGTGGTAATCACCACCGAGCTCCGTGACAAGTTCGGAAAAGGCGCCGCGCGCAAGATCCGCCGCGAGAGCAAGGTACCCGTCGTCCTGTACGGACATGGCACCGAGCCCCAGCACCTGTCGCTGCCCGGTCACGACCTGCTGCTCGCCCTGCGTACGCCGAACGTGCTGATCCGCCTCGAGGGCGCGGTCACCGAGCTCGCGCTCCCCAAGGGCGTCCAGCGTGACCCGATCAAGGGCTTCCTGGAGCACGTGGACCTCATCCTGGTCAGGCGTGGCGAGAAGGTCACCGTCGAGATCCCGGTCACCGTGGTGGGCGAGGTCGCCGACGGCATCCTCGACCAGCAGCTCGTCTCCATCTCCGTCGAGACCGAGGCCACGCACATCCCCGAGGGCGTCGAGGTCGACGTCGAGGGCCTGGAGATCGGCACGCAGATCACCGCCGCCGACCTGAAGCTGCCCGAGGGCACCACCCTGGCCGCCGACCCCGAGGCGCTGGTCCTGATCGTGGCCCCGACCCCGGTCGCCGAGCCCGAGCCCGACGCCGACACCGCCACCTCCGAGGCCGCCCCGGCCGCCACGGGCGACGACAACGAGAACGCCGAGTAGCCTTCTCTGCCGGACCTGTCAGGGCGGCTCGCGTGCGAGCCGCCCTGACGCGCGCATGAAAGGGATCACATCGTGGACCGCTGGTTGGTCGTGGGTTTGGGAAACCCCGGGCCTGAGTACGCCGGGAACCGGCACAACGCGGGGTTCATGGTGCTCGACGAGCTCGCCGCGCGGGCCGGCGGGCGGTTCAAGGCGCACAGGTCGCGCGCGGAGGTGCTGGAGGGCCGTCTGGCGGGAGCTCCCGCCGTGCTGGCCAAGCCGCTCTCCTTCATGAACCTCTCCGGAGGGCCGACCAAGGCCCTGGCCGACTTCTACAAGGTGGAACCGGCCCGCGTGATCGCGGTCCACGACGAGCTGGACGTCCCGTACGGAGCGCTGAGGGCCAAGCTGGGCGGTGGCGACAACGGCCACAACGGGCTGAAGTCGATCACCAAGTCCCTGGCGACCAAGGACTACCTCCGGGTGCGGTTCGGCATCGGCCGTCCGCCGGGCCGGATGGACGCCGCCTCCTACGTCCTGCGTGACTTCGCCACCGCCGAGCGCAAGGACCTGGGGTTCCTGGTCGACCGGGCCGCCGACATGGTGGAGTCGCTGATCAAGGCCGGCCTGG
Organism: Streptosporangium sp. NPDC050148; assembly: GCF_055586505.1. Lineage (NCBI taxonomy): Bacteria > Bacillati > Actinomycetota > Actinomycetes > Streptosporangiales > Streptosporangiaceae > Streptosporangium > Streptosporangium sp. NPDC050148. The sequence continues at coordinate 42,367 of NZ_JBVJIA010000006.1, forward strand.
AGCCGACCCAGAACGCCTTCCACGGCATCGACCTGAACGTCTCCGGCCCGCCCCGCTAGCGATAGACATGCTCATGGCGACGCTGGCGCGTCGCGGTGAGTCCGCTCGGATCCGGCTCCTTCCCTCGTCGGGCGTGGTCGCTCGTTCCTCACGACCACGCCCTCCTCGGTCCAGTCGCCGGCGCGGACTCACCTGGCGCGGACTCACGGGGTGCCTCCGGCCTGGTCCCATGAGGCCACCGGCCGGGAGTAGTGCTCAGGGGTAGGCGCCCGGGCGGACGATCATGATGACCACGACGATCGCCCACAGCAGGTTGTAGATCCCGGCGAGCATGCTCAGGGTCCGCAGCCGTCCGCCGTCGTCGGGGTCGGCGAGGGCGTCGCGCTGACGCGGATAGATCTGCAGGGCGAGCAGCCCGCCCGCCCCGGCGGTGAGGATCATGGAGACGTTGACCCAGATCTCGCCCATCCGGCCCTGGACGAGGGCCAGGGCGATCCCCACGACGGGCACCACGACGCCGAAGACGCCGTACACGCGGGTGATGCGGTGCAGCGCGACGGCCACGGCCCGGCTGCGCTCCTCCTGGGGCTCCGGCCGCGGGCCCGCGGGCGCGCCCACGGCGGCCGGGTTCACCACGACGCCCGCGGCCACCGGGGCGTAGCGGGGGAACAGGCTCGCCGCGACGGCCGAACCCCCGACGAACACGATGCCGGCCAGTACATGGATCGACAGCAGCAGACCTTCCACGGGCTCTCCTCCTCTACCTTCAGTCAGGCTGAAGCCTAGCAGTGCTTTCAGTCGGCCTGAAGGTCGGGAGGGAACGGTGACGGAGGCCGGGGACGCCGTCGTCGCCCGGCCGGCTCCCGCGGCGCTGCTCAGGGCGGGAAGGGACCTTCGAAGGCGGCGCGTACGGTGTCGGCGATCCGCCGCTGGATCGGGTCGGCGTCCGGGCCGAACAGCCGCTCGTCGACCTCGGACACGGCCCCCATCGCCGCCCGCATCAGGCGCGTGCCCTCGGGGGTGAGCTCGATCGCCGAGGCGGACCCGGCGCGGGCGGTGGTGTCGCGGACGAACCCGGCGGCGGACAGCGCCTTCACCGCGGTGTGGACGCTCTGGACGGTGATCCCGGACATCCGCGCCAGGTCGCTGAACGACGCCCCGGGGACCGCGGAGACGTGGCCGAGCAGACCGAGCCTGCTGACCGTCAGCCCGAGCGGAGCCAGGGCGGCGCCCAGCTCGGACTCGATCCGGTGCGCCAGGGTGAGCAGCACGATGGAGGGGCTGGTCACCGGCGGCCCCGAAGGGCCTTTCCCGACCGTCACCCGTCCTCCCTCGTGAAGGCCATCAGGTTCTGCAGGAGCTCGGCCTGCTCGACCGCGTCGTCCAGGGCGTTGTGGGTGTGCGGGCGGCCGGAGTGCAGGTGGGCGGGCATCTGGCGCTTGATGGCCCAGCCGATCGGCACGCCCGCCTTGGCCGCGTACAGCGTCTTGAGGTCGATGCAGCGCGAGTGCCCGAACGGCGAGGCGCCGGTGAAGCGCATGAAGTACCAGTACATCCACATCCAGTCGTAGGAGAGCGGGTAGGCCGCCAGCACCGGCGAGCCGTTCCCGCTCGCCTCGCGGATCCATCCCGCGGCCTCCCGCATCGCCTCGGCCGGGTCGCGGCCCTCGCGGACCAGCCTGTCCCGGTCCAGCCCGCTCACGGCGAGCGCCTCGGGGACGTGGTCGTCGCTGATCGGCCGCAGCTCCGCGTAGAAGGTGCGGCTCCGCGGGTCGACGGGCTCGAAGACCCTTCCGGTCATCCGCCCGGCCACCGCCATGCCGAAACTGATCATCGAGTACGGCCCCGGAATCGGGCCATCGGCCTCTATGTCCACAGAGATGTACGTTTCCGTCTTCAACCCTCGGGCCTTTCCAACCGCCGATAGCATTCCATGACTGTCTGTCCGCGAACGGTTACGCAGGGGGAGCGTGTGCGCGACGTGACCGCGATTCGTGCGGTGCCCGGGCCGGCCGCCGGCGGGGTGCCCGCCGTGCGCCGGCGCGAGCCGGGCTGGGTGCAGGGACACCGGGCGATGGCCGTCGTCGCCGACACCGCCTGCGCCGCACTGGCCGGGGCACTCGCGCTGATCCTCCGATTCGGCGAGGTTACCGCCTACGTCTTCCCGTACGTCGTGATGAGCACGGCCCTGCCCGCGGTCTGGGTCTGCGTGGTGGCGCTGAACCGCGCCTACGAGGCCCGTCTCGTCGGCCTGGGCTCGGAGGAGTTCCAGCGCATCCTGCAGTGCGGCTTCATGCTCACCGCCGCCCTCGCCGTCGGCGCCTACCTGACCAAGACCGAGGTGGCCCGCGGGTACGTGGTGCTGGCGCTGCCGCTGACCACGCTGCTCACCCTGCTGGCACGGTACGCGCTACGCCGCTGCCTGCACCGCAGGCGGGCACGGGGCGGCTGCATGCGGCGCGTCGTGGCGGCGGGCCACCGGGTGGCGGTCGCCGAGCTGGTCCGCCGGTTCCGCCGGGAGCGCTACCACGGCCTGGAGGTCGTCGGGGTGTGCGTCCCGTCCGGCGGGACGCGGCAGGTGGAGGGCGTGCCGGTGCTGGGCGACCTGTCCGACGTCGCGCTCGCGGCCGGGCGGGTCCGCGCCGACACCGTGGCCGTGCTCGCCTGCCCGGAGATGGACGGCACGGCGCTGCGCAGGCTGGCCTGGCGGCTTGAGGAGAGCGACACCGACCTGGTCGTCGCCCCCGCGCTGATGGAGGTGGCCGGGCCGCGGATCACCATCCGCCCCGCGGCCGGGCTGCCGCTGCTGCACGTGGACCACCCCGAGCTGTCCGGCCTGCGCCGGCTGCTCAAGAACCTGTTCGACCGGCTCGGCGCCGGGCTGCTGCTCGCGGTGCTGCTGCCGCTCCTGGTGGGCCTGGCGGTCGCGGTGCGCGCCTCGGGGCCCGGTCCCGTGCTCTTCCGGCAGCGCAGGGTGGGACGCGACGGCGCCGAGTTCACGATCTACAAGTTCCGGACGATGCGCGCCGACGCGGAGCATCGGAAGATCACCCTGTCCAGCGACGGCCCGGGCATGCTCTTCAAGATCCGGAACGACCCCAGGGTGACCCCGCTGGGCGCCCGGCTGCGCCGCCGCTCCCTGGACGAGCTGCCCCAGCTGATCAACGTCGTGCTGGGCGACATGTCCCTGGTGGGTCCCCGGCCGCCGCTGCCCGAGGAGGTCGCCCGGTACGGGGACGACGTCCGCCGCCGCCTGCTGGTCAAGCCGGGGATGACCGGCCTGTGGCAGGTGAGCGGCCGCTCGGACCTGTCGTGGGAGGAATCGGTACGGTTGGACCTGCGTTACGTGGAGAGCTGGTCCCTCATGCTGGACCTGCAGATCCTGTGGAAGACCTGGTCGGCTGTCGCGCGAGGAGCTGGAGCATACTGATGACCGTTCGCGACGATCACGCACTCGCCGCCGAGCTGGCGACCGAGGCGGGCGAGAGGCTGACCGCGCTGCGCGCCGAGCGCGGCTTCGCCGACCCCTCGGGGCTGCGCAAGGAGGGCGACACCGCCTCCCACCTGTTCCTGATGGAGGCCCTGTCCCGGCTGCGCCCGGACGACAGCGTGCTGTCGGAGGAGGCGACGAGCGAGGAGCGCCTCGACCCGCGCAGGCTCCGCGCCGAGCGGGTCTGGATCGTCGACCCGCTCGACGGCACCCGCGAGTTCGCCGAGGAGGGCCGCGAGGACTGGGCGGTCCACGTCGCGCTCTGGGAGCGCGGCACGCTGACGGCCGGGGCCGTGGCGCTGCCCGCCCAGGGCCGCACGCTCTCGACGCTCCAACCCCCGGTGCCGCCCGCCCCGCGGCCGGACGCCAGGCCGCGGATCGCGGTCAGCCGCACCCGGCCCCCGGAGTTCGTCCGCGCCCTCGCCGGGCTCGCCGGTGCCGACCTGGTGCCGATCGGGTCGGCCGGTGCCAAGATCTCCGCGGTGCTCACCGGGCAGGTCGAGGCGTACGTGCACGCCGGGGGCCAGTACGAGTGGGACTCGGCCGCGCCGGTCGCCGTGGCCCTCGCCTCGGGCGTCCACGCGAGCCGTGTCGACGGCTCGCCGCTGGTCTACAACCAGCCTGACCCGTCGCTGCCGGATATCCTGGTATCCCTACCGGGACTGGCGCCAACGTTGCTCGCCGGAATCCGGGATCTGCACCGCTAATCCCCGCTAGGAGAGACAGATGCTTCAGCGCGACTACACCACGTCGCAGCTCGACGTTCTCGAGGCAGAGGCCATCCACATCATGCGCGAGGTCGCGGCCGAGTTCGAGCGTCCCTGTCTGCTCTTCTCGGGGGGCAAGGACTCCATCGTCATGCTCCGCATCGCGGAGAAGGCGTTCTGGCCCGCACCCATCCCCTTCCCGCTGATGCACGTCGACACCGGCCACAACTTCACCGAGGTCATCGAGTTCCGCGACCGCCGCGCCGCCGAGCTGGGCGCGCGCCTGGTCGTCGCCAGCGTCCAGGACTCCATCGACGCCGGCCGCGTCGTCGAGGAGACCGGCCGCAGGGCCTCGCGCAACCGCCTGCAGACCACCACGCTGCTGGACGCGATCGAGGAGCACGAGTACGACGCGGTGTTCGGCGGCGCCCGCCGCGACGAGGAGAAGGCCCGCGCCAAGGAGCGGGTGTTCTCCTTCCGCGACGACTTCGGCCAGTGGGACCCGAAGAACCAGCGCCCCGAGCTGTGGAACCTCTACAACGCGAAGATCCGCAAGGGCGAGCACATCCGGGTCTTCCCGCTCTCCAACTGGACCGAGCTCGACATCTGGGACTACATCCGCCGCGAGGGCATCGAGATCCCGTCGATCTACTACGCCCACACCCGCAAGGTCTTCGAACGCGACGGCATGCTGCTGGCCGACAGCGAGTTCATCACCCGCGACGAGGACGAGCCGCTGGTGGAGATGACGGTCCGCTACCGTACCGTCGGCGACGTGACCTGCACCGGCGCGGTCCAGTCCGCCGCCGCGACGGTCGAGGAGATCATCGACGAGATCGCGGTCACCCGGATCACCGAGCGCGGCGCCACCCGCGCCGACGACCGCGCCTCCGAGGCCTCCATGGAGGACCGCAAGCGAGAGGGCTACTTCTGATGCCCTCGCGCACGCGGCGAGGCCCCTCCGGGGCGGTCCGCCCGCTCCCCGGCCCGGACGGGTGCCCGCGCACCCCCGGCGGCCGGCACCTGACCCTTGAAACGGAAGAACGACACCTCACGAGGAGGGACGGCGCCGCCCGTCGGGTCACCGACGGTCTCCTGCCGAGAATCTGATGGACATCCTTCGCTTTGCTACGGCGGGAAGCGTCGACGACGGAAAGTCGACGCTCATCGGACGGTTGCTCTTCGACTCCAAGGCGATCTTCGAGGACCAGCTCGAGGCGGTCGAGCGCACCTCCCGCGACCGCGGCACCGAGTACACCGACCTGTCACTGCTCACCGACGGCCTGCGCGCCGAACGGGAGCAGGGCATCACCATCGACGTGGCCTACCGCTACTTCGCCACCCCCCGGCGCAAGTTCATCATCGCCGACACCCCCGGCCACATCCAGTACACCCGGAACATGGTCACCGGCGCCTCCACCGCCGACCTGGCCATCGTCCTGATCGACGCCCGCAAGGGCGTGCTGGAGCAGTCGCGCAGGCACGCGTTCCTCACCACCCTGCTGCGGGTGCCGCACCTGGTGCTGGCCGTCAACAAGATGGACCTGGTCGACTACTCCCAGGAGCGGTTCGAGCAGATCCGCGAGGAGTTCACCGCGTTCGCCTCCAAGCTCAACGCGCCGGACCTGACGTTCATCCCGATCTCGGCGCTGCACGGCGACAACGTGGTGGCGCGTTCGGAGAACACACCCTGGTACAACGGCTCCTCCCTGCTGCACCACCTGGAGCACGTGCACATCGCCTCCGACCGCAACCTGGTCGACGTGCGCTTCCCCGTGCAGTACGTCATCCGCCCGCAGCGGGCCACCGACCCGTCCCTGCACGACTACCGCGGTTACGCCGGGCAGGTCGCGGGCGGCGTGCTCAAGCCCGGGGACGAGGTCATGCACCTGCCCTCGGGGCTGGCCACCCGTATCGCGTCGATCGACACCTTCGACGGGCCGATCGAAGAGGCGTTCCCGCCGATGTCGGTGACCCTCCGGCTGGAGGACGACATCGACATCTCGCGCGGCGACATGATCTGCCGTCCCAACAACCAGCCGCACGTCTCCCAGGAGCTGGAGGCGATGGTCTGCTGGATGGCCGACACGGTCAAGCTGGCCCCGCGTTCCAAGCTGATCATCAAGCACACCACCCGCAGCGCGCGTGCCCTGGTCAAGGAGCTGCACTACCGCCTGGACGTCAACACCCTGCACCGGGACGAGACGGCCGGATCCCTCGGGCTCAACGAGATCGGGCGCGTCTCGCTCCGGGTGACCCAGCCCCTGTTCGTGGACGACTACGCCCGCAACCGCCTCACCGGCGGCTTCATCCTCGTGGACGAGGCCACCAACAACACCGTCGGCGCCGGGATGATCGTCGACGCCCGGTAGGCCGTCCGCCCGGGTGCCCTCGCCCGCGCCCGGACCGCGCCTCCTTCCGTACAGGACGGGAGGGGCACGGTCCGGGCGCGGGCGTTCCGCGTTTCCGGGCGGGGCGGGCCGGGGCGGGCGGACCCCATGGCGGGCCGGACGGCCCGTGAAGGACGAGGCGGCCCGCGGGAGGCGCGGGGCGGGGCGGTGTGGGAGGCGCGGGGCGGGCCGTGAAGGACGAGGCGGCCCGCGGCGGTGGAGGGCGAGGGTGGCCTCCCCCTCCTGTGGGTAGATCCTTTGTCCGTTCTCTGACCCCTCCGTTACGCTACGCGCTAGCCTCGTCGCGTTCCGTATCCGTGGGGTAGGGGTTCGTGCCTTGTCTGATAGTCCGTCACCCGCCCGGGTGGTCTTCCTCGGTGGCCTCGGCCGCAGCGGGACCACACTGCTGGAGCGCCTGCTCGGCGAGGTCCCCGGCATCGCGCCGCTCGGCGAGGTCGTCCACCTGTGGGCCAGGAGCGTGCTCGCGGACGAGGCGTGCGGGTGCGGCGAGCCCTTCGGGTCGTGCCCCTTCTGGGAGAAGGTCGGCGAGCGCGCGTTCGGCGGCTGGTCCGAGGAGACGGCGCGGAGGATGATCGCGCTCAGGCCGCGGGTGGACCGCACCCGGCGGATCCCCACCCTGTCCAGGCTGCTGGCCGAGGAGCAGGCGGGCACCGGCAGGTGGCCGGCGTCCGGCACCGCCGAGCTGGACGAGTACGTCGCCGCCCACCGCCGCCTGTACGACGCGGCCGGGGAGGTCGCCGACTGCCCGGTCGTGATCGACTCCAGCAAGCACGCCTCCCTGGCCTTCTGCCTGGCGGCGGCCGGGGTCGACGTCCACGTCGTCCACGTGGTCCGCGATCCCCGCGCGGTCGCGCACTCCTGGCGCCGCAGGGTCCCGCGCCCCGAGGACGGCCATCTGATGACCCACTGGTCGCCCGCCCGGACCTCGCTGCACTGGCTGAGCGAGAACCTCGGGCTGGAGCTGCTGGCCCGCAGGGGCGTCCCGGTCACCCGGGTGCGCTACGAGGACCTGCTCGCCGACCCCGCCGACACGCTCAGGCGCCTGGTCGCCGCGATCGGCGTCCCGTGCCGCCTCGACTTCCTCTCGGGCGGCTGGGCGGAGCTGTCCACGGCGCACACGGCCTCGGGCAACCCGGTGCGCTTCACGGTCGGCCGCACGGAGCTGACCAGGGACGACGGCTGGCGGGCCGCGGCGTCGTCCCGTCGCCTGCGCCTGGTCACCGCGCTGACCTGGCCACTCATGATCAAGTACGGTTACCACAGGAGACTCGCGTGAACACATCGGTGGGTGTCGTCATCCCCACCCGGGGACACCGGCCCGACCAGCTGCGCGCGGCCACGCTCGCCGTGCTCGGCCAGGATCATCCCGGTCCCGTCGAGGTCGTGGTCGTGGTGGACGGGGGCGACCCGGCCTGGGTCGCCGACCAGGTGGCCGACCTGCTGGTCGGCAGGGCGCTGACCCCCGGCCCGCAGGACGCGCCCGCGCGCGGGGTGCGGGTGATGGCCAACCGGCTCACCCCCGGCCTGCCCGGCGCCCGCAACACCGGCATCGCGGCGCTCGCCACCGACCTGGTCGCGTTCTGCGACGACGACGACCAGTGGCTCCCCGGCAAGCTCACCGCCCAGGTCGCGGCGCTGGAGGCCGAGCCGCGGGCGCGCTTCTCCAGCTGCGCCATCGAGGTCGAGTACGGCTCGCGCCGCATCCCCCGCCTGGCCGGGACCGGCCGCGTCACCTACCGCCACCTGGTGCGCTCGCGGATGGTGATGGTGCACTCCTCGACGTTCGTGTTCCGGCGCGGTGGTCTCTGGGTGGACGAGAGCGCCCCCGGGGGCCAGAACGAGGACTGGGACCTGGCGCTGCGCGCCGCCGCCCAGCACCCCATCGTGCACGTCGACCGGCCCCTGGTCCGGGTGCGCTGGGGCGGGTCGGCGTACGTGACCCGCTGGGCCGATCGAATCGCCGGGCTGGAGTGGATGCTCGCCCGGCACCCTGATCTGGCCGTGGATCCGCGCGGCGCGGCGCGGGTCTACGGTCAGCTCGCCTTCCACCACGCGGCCCTGGGCCGGAGGCGGGAGGCGGGCCGATGGGCCTGGCGGGCGTTCACCGCCCGGCACGGCGAGCCACGGGCGCCCATCGCGCTCGCGGTCGCGGCCGGGCTGCTCCCCGCGCGGGGCCTGCTCAGCGTCCTGCACCACCGGGGACGCGGTATCTGATGGCGCCCCTGGCCGAGCACCCGCGCACGACCGTCCGCCCCGGTCCCGCGACGGCACCGTTCCTCACCGTGCCCCTCACGACGAAGCCCGTCGTGACGCCCTTCCCGGTGGCGCCGCCGCTGCCGTCGTCGTCGCCCGTGTCGTCCGCGCAGGTACCGTTCGCGAGCGCGTGGGGGGCAGGGCTCCCGCGGGCGGTCGTGCCCCGTGACATCCGGCCCGCTCCCTCCGCCGTCCACGGGGGCGCGTTCACCGACCACCGGGCCGTGTCCGTCGATCACGTGTCCGTCGATCACGGTCCGGTGCCCGGCCTGCCCGCCGTCGCCGGGCAGGCCGGGACCCCGGGCACCGCGCGGGGGGCGGCACGGGCCACCTCCCGAGGGCGGAGCCGGCCCGACAGGGCCACCTCCCGTCGGCGGGCCCGGCCGGACAAGGCCACCCGGAGGCGGCTGCGCAGGCGCGTGCACGTGGCCGGGATCGCGTTCGACCCGATGACCGAGGGCGAGGTCGTCGACCACGTGGTGGCCGCGCTGAAAGGCGGCAGGGGCGGTCACCTGGTGACCCCCAACGTCGACATCGGCCGGATCGCCGCCCGTGACCCCCGGGCCCGGGAGCTGGTCGAGGGCGCCGACCTCGTCGTCGCGGACGGCATGCCGCTGGTGTGGGCGGCGAGATTGCTCGGCACCCCCGTCCCCGGCCGGGTCACCGGTGCCGACCTGATCTGGTCGCTGTCCGAGGCCGCAGCCTTCTACCGCCACCCGGTGTACCTGCTGGGCGGTCCGAAGGGCGCACCCGCGCGGGCGGCCCGTGAGCTGGTGGCCCGCCATCCCGCGCTGGTGGTCGCCGGGACCGACAGTCCGCCGCACGGGTTCGAGGACGACCCCGACGCCTACGCCCGCGTGCGCGACGCGGTGATCGCCGCCGCTCCCCGGCTGGTCTTCGTCGGGCTCGGGTTCCCCCGGCAGGAGCGGCTCATCGCCTCGCTCCGCCGGGACCTGCCGGGCACCTGGTTCGTCGGCTGCGGCTCGGCGGTCGCCTTCGCCGCGGGCACCGCGCGCCGCGCGCCGAGGTGGATGCGCCGCGCGGGCCTGGAGTGGCTCTTCCGGCTGGTACGGGAACCGGGCAGGCTGGCCCGCCGCTACCTGGTCGACGACCTGCCGTACGCGATCCGCCTCCTGACCGTCTCGCTGGTCCGCGGCCTGTTCTCCTGAACGCCCGGCTCCGGCCGAGGCTCCTGGGCTTCGGTCTCAGGGCTCCGGGTGCCCCCCGAAGGCCAGCTCCCTGACCCGGCGGGCCTCCCACGGGCTCAGCCGGGCACCGGCCTCGGCGACGGCGCGGCGCGAGTCCGTCGGCCGGTAGGCCGTGCGGGACAGGCCGTGCCAGGCGAAACCGGCGGCGCTCGCCCGGGGGGCGGCCGTGCACGCGCGGCGGACACGCTCGCGGGCGCGGACGGACCAGGTCAGGCCCGCCCACTCGTACAGGCGGCGGAAACCCGACGACGGGTCGAGGGCCAGGTCCTCGTAGCGGGCCAGCATGATCCGCGGATGCCGGTCGGCCAGCTCGGTGGCGCTGACCGCCGCCGCCCGCCACAGGGCGGCGGCCGTGGCGACGCGGTCCCGGGAGCCCGCGAGCGCGCGCAGCTCCTCCAGGTGCGGGTGGTCGCGCATCAGCAGCGGCTGGTCGAACAGCTCGCGGAGGTGGACCGTCCAGCCCAGCCGCTGCCAGCTGCCGACGAACGCCACCGGGTCGCGCAGCAAGATGATCACCCGGCAGTCCAGCCGGTCGGCGAACCAGCCCGCCGAGAAGAGCGCGAACGGGTCGTCCAGCAGCGCCCGGCGCCCGGCCAGCCGCCCCAGCGTGAACGCGGTGCCGTACCGGACCATCCTCGCCAGGTCGTACGGGGAACGGTTGCGGCGCAGCTCGGCCAGGAACCCGTAGCGCAGCGCGACGGTCCGGGTGAAGGCGGGCAGCCAGTCCCGCTCGTTGTCCGGGCAGATGTACTGGAAGCGGTGTCCGACCACGGCGTCCAGCACACCGGGGCAGTGACCGGGAGGGTGCTCGGGGTTGAGCGGCTCGTTGACGTAGACCAGCTCCCCGCCGGCGGCGAGCATCCTGCCCGTCCAGCTGGTCCCGCTCCGGGGAAGCCCGGTGACCAGCACGGGGGTCACCGCGTCCACCGCGTGTACCGTGTCCACCGCGCTGGCCATGCCGGTCGTGTCCACCGTGTCCACCGGGCCTGGGGTTTCCGCCACGGGCCGAGGGGGCGCAGGCCGTACCGGCGGTGGACGTGCCGGAGCGGCAGCAGGTTCTTGACCACCGTGCCGCCCGCCCAGCCGAAGGCGGCGCCGAGCGAGCCCAGGGAGGGGATCAGCAGCAGGTCCAGCAGCACCGTCGTGGCCAGGGCCGCGACGAGGTACGCCAGACCGGCACCGGTGTGCCCGGCGGCGGTCAGCGCCACGTCGGCCATCCCGCACGCGGTGGCGAGCAGCATGGTCGCGGCCAGCACCAGCGCCACCGGCGCGCCCGGGGCGTACTCCTCGCCGAGGACGGCGCCGAGCAGCCAGGGCGCGAACGCCGCGTACCCCAGCCAGATCGGCCAGGTGAGCGCGACCAGCCAGCGGGTGGACGACCGGTACAGCTCACGGGCGCGCGGCAGGTCGCCTTCGGCCAGGGCGCGCACCAGCCTCGGCTGCGCCGCCTGCGCCAGCCCCTGCCCGGCGAGCTGGCCCACGACCTTGAACCGGGTGGCGGCGGTGTAGACGGCCGCCTCCGCCGGACCGGCCAGCCAGGCCACGACCACGATGTCCAGCCGCTGGAACACCGCCTGGATCCCCGCGGCCAGCGACCGAGGCCAGGTGTGGCGCCACAGCTCGCGCGCGGCACCCGGCGGGCCGGACGTTCCCGGCAGCCGCCGGCGCAGCCAGAGCCAGGCCAGCAGCAGGACCATCGGGTACGGCAGCGCCCAGGCCGCGACCAGCGGTGCCACCGAGCCGCCACCACCGTCCCCATCGCCACCGCTCCCCTCGCCCCCGCCGGCCGTCACCGCCGTACCGACCAGGACGAGCTGGGCCACCGGCTGGAGCACGCCGGTCAGCAGCAGCGTCGGCCGCATCGAACCGAACCCGCGGGTCGCGCTCACCACGACGCCCGAGCACGTCACCGCGGGCAACGCCACCGCCAGCACCCGTAGCGCGGGATCGGGGACGGTCAGGAAGACCACGACGCCGACGGTCGACGAGAGCGACGCCACCGGGACCATCGCCGCGCGGAGGTGTGCCGCAGTGCGCGGACGGTCCACGGTGTGCGGGTGGCCTGTGGCGTCCGGGGGGCCGGCCGGCCGGGACCGGGCGATGAGGTGGACCAGCCCGTTCCCCGCGTCCAGCCGCAGCACCGTGGCGGCCAGCAGGCACAGGGTGGTCGCCGCGAAGAAGGTCCCGGCCGTCCGCGGGTCCGTCCCCCTGGCGACCAGCACGACCGTCAGGAACTGCGCGACGGCACCGGTACCCGCCCCGGCCAGCCCGGCCACCCGCGCCACCCTGTGGGCCCGGTCCGTCCCCTCGGCCGGGGTCAGCGGCGCCACGAGGGCTCCGTGCCCAGCCACGAGATCAGCAGGGCGTCCTGCTCCTCGAAGCGGTCGGTCAGCTCGCGGCGCAGGGACGGGGGCATGGGGGACGGTCTGGGCCGGGCGTTGTACCGCTCGAACACCGGGTCCCCCAGGTGGGGCAGCCCGAGGAACGCCAGCACGCGGTCGTAGGTGACCTCCGGTTCGGCGAAGAACCGGCCGCTGTCCAGGACCAGGATCCGTTCCCGGCCGACCAGGGGCTCCAGCCGGGCGAGCTGCTCGGCGTAACGTCCCCTGGCCAGGTAGGCGTGATGGCGGTGGGCCAGGCTCGTCGAGTTCGGTGCGGCGCACAGCGCCTCGGCCACCCCGGCCAGCCGTTCCTCCTCCAGCTCGACGGCCCTGGCGAAGGACGGCTCGGTCTCGAACCCCCTGGCCAGCTCGTGGGCGTGCGCGGAGAAGGCCCGCTCGACGGGGTCGCGGACGAGCACGATCAGCCTGGCGCCCGGCAGGTCGCGGGCGATCCGCGGCCCGGCCAGCGGGTGGAACAGGTAGTAGGGCGACGACTCGAAGACCTGTGGCCGGTGGCCGTACCTGCGTGCCGCCCGGGAGAGCGACATCCGCAGCGGGAAGTGGGCCCGGTACCACGACGGGCCCCGGTCGTAGGCCACGTCGAAGTAGTGCACGCCCTTGCGCAGCAGGGGCTTGAAGATCAGCGGGTGCTGGGACAGGGCGCGGTACAGCGAGGTGGTGCCGCAGCGCTGGGCCCCGACGATGAGGAAGGTGGGGGGCGTCCGCCGTGCCGAGGTGAGGCGCCCCGCGGCCTGGGAGATCGCGTGGGCCGCGCGTTTCAGCTCGGGCCTCAGCGCCGCGGGCACGACCGCGGGCCTCACAGCAGGCTCTCCTGGCCGTCGAGGACCGGGCTGAGCCATATCTCGGGAGGGCCGAGAGGGGCGTGGCCGTCGGCCGCGTGCCGGTCGGCGAGCGCGATCAGGTAGCGCAGGGCGGTGAGCCGGGACTCGGCGGCCGACAGCCCGAACGGGGCCAGGATCCGCAGGGAGCGCGCCACGCACGCCCCGGCCGCGGTGACCGGGTCCTGGCGGCGCAGCGCGCGGTGGAGGAAGTGGTGGACGGCGTCGAAGCCCAGGGGAACCCCCGTGCCGAACCGTTCCCAGTCCCAGACCAGCAACCGCCCGTCGGGCCCCCGCGAGATGTTCCACGACGTCAGGTCCCCGTGCCAGGCGAAACGAGAGGCCCGGTGGTACGGGGTCTCGGGACATGGGGGCTCGGGGGGTCCGGTGCCGGGGAACGCGCGGCCGGGGAACGGAGCCGCGGGGATGTGGGCGATCTCGGTGATCGCGGCCGTGAGGACGTCGTCGCGGATCCGTCCCCGCCGCACCGGGAGCGGGGTCAGCGCCAGGACGGACAGGCCGCGCCACGACCCGTGGTGCAGCACGGCCGGTGGGACGACGGTCTTCAGCGGCACGCCGGCGAGCAGGCCGAGGGTCCGTGCCTCGTGCGCGACGAGCTCCCGGGTGAGGTCGGTGTCACCGATCTTCACGAAGGCGATCGGCCCGTCCGGGGCGTGCGCCTCCAGGATCGGTTTGCGGTTGGCCCGCCGGGCCGGGGGCACCCGCAGCGTGACGCGGAGACGGGTGCCGAAGATCTCGCTCAGGTGGCTCTCGATGCCCCCTCGCCGCACCATGACCCGTCCGCCCGGATGCCACCACGCGCGCGGGACCAGCCTGCGGGGGAGCAGCCGGTGCGGGAGCAGGGTGTACGGTCTCGGCTCGCCGGGACCGGGGAAGAGCAGGTCGACGGTCCGGTCGAGATAGCGCAGGCGGGCGTGGGCGTCGTTCATGCAGCCGTGCTCGCCATCGAGTTCCTCCAGAGCAGCGCGAACGAGACCAGGTACAGGCTGAGCGGCGTGACCAGGCCGTCGTAGACGAACATGTAGAGCAGGGTGAGGATCATCACGAGGACCCCGGCCATGCCGATCGGACTGCGGTCACGCCAGTGGCGGCGGACGGCCCCGGCGAAGAACGCCACGTAGAGCGCGGCTCCCGTGAACCCCTGAGTGATCATGAGGTGCCAGAGGTGGCCGTCGCCGCCCAGCGGCGGGTGACCGCAGGTGACGCACCAGTCGGTCTTCCCGGTGGTGATCGTCCGGTGGTTGCCCCTGGCGTTGCGGGTGTTGCCGTACCCGATGATCGGGGAGGTGACCGCGGCCGCGACGGTGGCCGTCACGGTGAAGCCGCGGATGTCGTTGCTGTGCGGGCTCTCCAGCCGCTGGGCCACCATCGTGCGCAGGGGGCTGAGGGCGAACACCAGCGTTCCCGCCGCCAGGATCGCGCAGGTCACGACGCGTGCACGCCCGCCCAGACGCACCAGCAGGTACGCGGCGGCGACGCCGAGCCCGATCCACAGCCCGCGGTTGAGCGAGTAGACCACCGGGATCGCGGCCAGTGCGACCAGCAGGACCGCGGCCGTCCGCCTGCGCGGGCCGCCGTACACCCACCAGCCGACCACGAACCAGACGAGCAGCACCGACAGGTTGCCGCCCCAGGCGTTGGCCCACTCGAACGGCGCCTCGGGGCGGGGCGAGGGGTGGCCGAGGACCCACTGCGTCTGCGCCGCGGTGGGGTGGATCAGGTTCTGCACGAAGGGATTGCCGCTGATCCAGCCCGGGAGGATCAGCTCGACCGGCGAGGTGAACGCGGCACGGGGCGCGAACACGCCCAGCAGCCCGCCCGCCACGGTCGTGACGAACAGCGCGCCGAGCATCCGTACCAGGGTGAGCTGCGGCAGCTCCTCCTCGGTCAGGTTGCCCAGGTAGAGCACCATGATCAACAGGGAGACGTAGAGGACGAGGCGCATCAGGTAGCCGATGAGCCGCCCGGCGCCGAACTCGCCGTAGGTGCCCGGCGGCATCTCGCCGAGCATGACCGCGCTGATCAGGTACCCCGCGAGGAGGAGCAGCCAGAGGCCGAACCCGCGCGGTGCCCTGATCGGCCGTCTCCGCCACAGCACCGCCGCCATGGCCGGGGCCACGACGACAACGCAGAGGCCACCGAAGCCGAGGGCCCACCAGAAGGGGTACCCCACCAGGAACGCGGCGATCGGCCAGGCGGCCGGACGCAGGCCCCTCACCGTCGGCGTCCCCTCCGCCCGGCGGCGACCTGCCGCTCCTGTGGAACGTTCCCATGGGGCTCCGGGTCCGGAGGACCCTCGGGCACCCCGGGGTTCGGGTGTGCGGAGCGCGGGGGATGCGGTGGGGGAAGCGAGGGGGACGAAGGGGGTGCGGCGGGGGAGACGGAGGACGGAGGGGGCGAGAGTGCCGGGATCATCGGGTTCACAGGACTCACAGGACTCACAGGACTCACAGGACTCGCCGGGCCCGTAGGGCTCGCCGGGGGAGGTGGTGCGGCCCGGTGCCCTCCCGCCAGGCCGGCGAGGGGAAGACCGGTCCTTTTCGGAAGAGCCTCGCGGTCCCTGCCGCCCGGGTCCCGTCCGTCCACCCGAGGGACGTCCTCGCGCCGGAAGTCCTCGTGCCGAGGAGGTTCGTGCCGGGGAGGCTCATGCCCAGGGACCTCGTGCCCGGCGATCTCCTGGCGGCCGGCCTCGCGTGCTCGCTTCCCCCCGGGACGGGGAGCGGGCGGGGGCCGTACGGCGGACGGCGGGAGCGCGCCGCCGGTGAGCAGGGTGCCCGCCACCGGGACCCCGCGCTCCCGCAGGGCCCGTGCGGCACGCCTGACCTCCCTGGGGGAGGTGCCGGGCACGGAGACCACGAGCACGGCGCCCGCCAGGCCGCGCAGCTCCTCGTCGCCGACCGCGTCGAGGCCGGTCAGCCGCCGGACGTCGGCGGCGGTGCGCAGGGTGGTGTCGAGGCGGTCGCGGACCCAGGCGAGGCCGACCCCGCAGAGCAGCCCGGCCATCAGGCCGCTGCCCAGGTACAGGGGAGGACGCGGGGCGCGGGGCTCGCTGGGGGCCACCGGCGGACCGATCACCGAGCCGGGGGTGACGGCGACCGTCCTGAGGGCGTCGTACCGGGCGGTGAGGGCGTGCACCTGGCGGACGAGGACGTTCTGCCGCTGGAGGGCCAGGGCGCGCTCGGAGGTGCCGGTGCCCAGCCCGGGAAGGGCGGTGGCGACCGCGGTGAGGCTCGCGTTGACCTGCTTCAGCTTGGCCAGCACCGTCCTGAGCTGGGCGCTGAGGGCCCGGGTGGCGGTCTCGCGCCGCTGGGCCAGGTAGGCCAGGGAGTAGGCGTTCGCGCACGAGGCCGCCGCCGCCGGTGCGGCGGCCGTGCAGGAGATCTCCAGGACCGAGGTGTTGGGCGGTACGGAGACCTCGGCCGGCCCGGGCAGGCCGGCGAACAGCCCGCGGGCCTTGGCGGCGACCACCGCGGACCGGGCGACCTGGGCCTCGGTGTCGAGGTTGAGCGGTTCGCGCTGGCGGGCGGTCACCTGGTTGACCTGCTCCTGCGGGCCCACCGGGGTCACCAGGACCTGTGCGGAGGCGGTGTACGAGGGCGGGGTGAGCCACAGCAGGGTGAGGCCACCGCCGGTCCCGGTGAGGAGCATGGACAGTACGGCCAGCCGGCGACGGCGCAGGAGCGACACGTAGTCCGCCAGGTCTCCGCCTGAACGACGGGCGGGGGCGTCCGGTGACGGGCTCATGTTTCGCGGGTGCCTCTCGGGCGAGCAGCTGCGGGAACCCTTGGAACTATAGGTCGGCTTTTCCTTTCCCCGGAGGGGTACGCAGGATTTTCCTTGCGTTGGTCCGGCTGATCACGTCCATATAACGACCGTTTATTGGACATGTCCCGCCGTCGGCTCCGGGACTGTGGAATGGAGCGGCAAAGTTCAGGGCGAGGCACGTCCGGGCGATGGAAAGGTGTTCCCCCGAGACGGCCGGCGAATGCCTGCGGACGACATCTGCGAGGGATCGTTGCATCAGACAAATGGTTCTATAGAGGTAATTCCGCGTATGGTCAAAATAGGCGGTTCAGGGCTCGTCCTGGCGCTCGGGCTGGGGTGCGTGGCGCTGGCCGTCGCGGGGGTGAGCGGGTGCAAGGGCGCCGCCTGCACGGCCGGGGCCGCGGGCTCGGACACCGCCGGTGCCGCGGGCGCCCGGAGCGGACAGGACGGCCACAGCGGACAGAGCGGTCACAGCGGCCATAGCGGACAGGGCGGCCACGACGGTCACGGTGAGCGCGGCGGGCAGAGCGGGTCAGGAGCCGCGGAGGCCGCCGATCCCGGCACCGCCGGTGGCGGGCGGGGGCGGACCGGCTGCGAGGTCTCCCGCACGCTCGTCCCCTCCTGCGGTGCCTGGTGGGGGGTCGCACCGGAGATCTTCACCGGACGGCGCCCGGAGCGGGCACTGGAGCGCGCCGAGAGGCGGATGGGCCGTCCGGCCGCCGTCATGCACGTCTACCACCGCGGTGACGAGCTCTTCCCGACCTCCGCCGAGCGCGCCATCGCCCGCGACCCGGACGGCCGCAGGCTCCTGCTGGTCAACTGGAAGCCGTCCGTGGACAACTCCCACACCTGGGCGGAGATCGCCGGCGGCGCGCTGGACGCGCGGATCGACCGGCTGGCCGCCCACATCGTGAGGACCTTCCCCGAGAGGTTCTTCCTCACCGTTCACCACGAGCCCGAGAACGACGTCCTGGAGACCCCGGGCGCGGGGATGTCCGCCGCCGACTACGCGGCGATGTTCCGGCACGTGGTACGGCGGCTGCGCGCCGGTGGCGTGACCAACGCCGTCACGGTGATGACCTACATGGGCGCGCCCAACTGGGCCTCCAAGCCCTGGTTCGAGCGGCTCTACCCGGGCGACGACGTGGTCGACTGGGTGGCGATGGACCCCTACGCCGACCGCCGGGTCGACGGCTTCGACGCGCTGGTCAACAAGATCCGTCCGGACTTCCCCCGGTGGCCCGGGTTCTACCGCTGGACGGGGGAGCGTTTTCCCGGCAAGCCCGTCATGGTGGCCGAGTGGGGCGTCTTCGAACGGCACGACCGGCCCGGCTTCAAGGAGTCCTTCTTCACCTCGGTACGGGCCGGGCTGCGCGACTACCCGAGGATCAAGGCCCTGGTCTACTTCGACTCGCCGCGCGCCCCCCGGGGGGACACCAGGTTCGACACGACGCCGGGCGCGCGCAGGGCCTTCGGCGAGCTCGCCGGCGACCCCCGCCTGCGTCCCGCCGTCCCCTCCGGCTGATCCGCGGACCCCGCCCGATCCGCGCCCCGCTCGATCCGCGCGCTCCCACGAGGGCGAGGGCCAGGGCGGGGTCAGCGGATCCAGCCGCCCTGGATCAGCGGGTCGAGCACCTGGTGCACCGCCCGGTCCACACCGATGTCGGTGGTGTCGATCTCCAGGTCGGCGTCGTCCGGCTCCTCGTACGGGTCGGAGATGCCGGTGAAGCCGGGGATGAGCCCGGCGCGGGCCTTGGCGTAGAGCCCCTTGCGGTCGCGGCGCTCGCACTCGGCCAGCGGGGTCGAGATGTGGACCAGCACGAAGTCGGCGCCGACGGCCTCGACCATCGCGCGCACCTCCTCGCGGGTGGCCGCGTACGGCGCGATGGGCGCGCAGATCGCCAGCCCGCCGTGCCGGGCGACCTCGGCGGCGACGAAGCCGATGCGGCGGATGTTGAGGTCGCGGTCCTCCTTGGAGAAGGTCAGTCCCGCCGAGAGCAGGTGGCGCACCACGTCGCCGTCGAGGAAGGTCACCGTGCGGCTGCCGCGCTCCAGCAGCGCGTCGTGCAGCCCGCGGGCGACGGTCGACTTGCCCGAGCCGGACAGGCCGGTGAAGAAGACCACCAGCCCCCGCCGGTGCGGCGGCCCGGGGATCGTCACGGGCTCCGGGCCGGCCAGGTGCTCGGTCGCGCCGTAGGCCTCGGCGATCCGCTCGCGCAGCTCCAGGTCCAGCGCGGGCTCCCGGGGCGCCAGCGGCACCACCGCCACCAGCGTGTCCTCGGGCAACCGGTCGCGGGCCTTGAGCGCGGCGCGGACCACCGCGGGCCCGCCCTCGCCGTACGCCAGCGGGAGCAGCAGGATCGACGCCTCCAGCTCCTGGGCGGTCGCCAGCAGATCGTCGAGGTCGCCCAGCGGCCCGCGCATGGTCACGGCCAGCACGGACTCGCGCTCGCCCAGCTCCTTGCGGATCTCCGCGGGCGGGCGGCGGAGCCGGGCGAACGGGCCGTGCTGGGGGACGTCCAGCGCCTCGACCGGCCCGCAGACGAAGCCGTCCTCGCGCCCTTCCACGGTCAGCACGGCCAGCGCCGCGCCCTCGGGGTCGCGCAGGGTGATCCGGTCGCCGGGGGCGGCCGGATGGTCGTCCGGCAGCACCAGGGTGACCGGCACCGGCCACGGCGTGCCGTCGGCGAGCGTGCCGCGCTCGTCGACCGAATGCGCGTCGGCCGAGCTCAGAAAGCCCGTCAGCGGCGTGAAGGCGCCGGAGAGCAACAGCTCGAGGTCGGCCAGCTCACGGGCGTCGGGGGTCCACTCGAAAGGCGCCGTCATCTGCTCCACAATCCCGCTCGTCGGACGTTCCGGCCCGCCCGCCCCGGATGGCGCCCCCCTCGGGCGAGCCGGAGACGACCGGCGGCCGGATCTCAGACCAGCCGGGCGAAGTGGCTCTGGGGTTTGCGGATCACCATGGTCACCTCGTCGCGAGATGCGGGCCGGCGCCCCCTGGAGAGGGTCTCCACCGCCGAGCAGGCGGCGCGGGCAAGCTTACCGAGAGGTCCGTCCAGCGCGGGCCCGCTGCGGGCGGAGATGTCCTCGGTCACCATCAGCCCGCGTACCAGGCAGAAGGAGTGCATGCCCTCGCGTGAGGCGATCGGCTCGTAGACGGCCGGCAGCGGCCCCACCGTGCCCGGCGGGGTGAACCTGCGCCACAGCAGCCGCCGCAGCGCCGCCGGTGTCCGCCGGTCGCACACCCCGTACGCCGAGGCGCGGTCGCGCATCCTGACCAGCAGCAGCCCGCCGGGGCGCAGCCCTGTCAGCAGCCGGTCGAGCACCAGTTCGGCGTGCTCGATCCTCTCCAGCAGGAACGACACGTAGACGACGTCGAACGCGCGCGGCGGCACCGGCACCGAGCGCAGGTCGCCCAGCGTCCAGGAGTCCAGGTCCTTGCGGGCGGACGTGCTGGTGCGCAGGACGGGCAGGTCCTCGTCGATGCCGATGACCCTGGTCTCCATCTGCGCCAGATCGAGTGGTTCCGGCCATCCGCACCCGGCGATCAGGACGTCGAGCCGCCGGCCGAGCAGGCCGCTCCACTGATCCCTGATCCGCTGACTCAGCAAATCGTCTCGGTCGACGACCGATCTCACCTCAGACATATAACGGAGAGTAGTCAACACAGCACGATTCATCGTGCATTTACCGCTCCATGCGAGGGCGGGCGGCGGGCCAAGTAGCCTTGACGGGGTACCCCGTGTCTTCTCCGGCCCGGGGACGTCGTGTTGCCGTCGTGGGGCTGTGGGCGAATCTGATGAGCCTTTCCGGACTTCTTGATCTTGTCGTCGGGGAGCCTAAGCTGGCTTCCCTCCTCCGGGACGTGCGCGGGGGCGACCCCTCCGACGTGGCGCTGGTCGCGCCGCCCGCGCTGCGGCCCTTCGCGGTGGCCGCGCTGGCCAGGGAGGGGGCCAAGGGCACGGCCAGGACCGTGCTGGCGGTGACCGCCACCGGGCGCGAGGCCGAGGATCTCGCCTCGGCCCTGACCAGCCTGCTGGACGAGAGCACCGTGGCGGTCTTCCCCGCCTGGGAGACGCTCCCGCACGAGCGCCTGTCGCCGCGCGGCGACACCGTGGGCCAGCGGCTCGCGGTGCTGCGCAGGCTGGCCCACCCGGTCGAGGGCGACCACTCGGCCGGGCCGCTGCACGTGGTCGTCGCGCCCGTCAGGGCCCTGCTCCAGCCGATCGTGCGCGGTCTGGGGGACCTGCGGCCGGTACGGCTGCGCGCCGGGGACGACGCCGACCCGGATTCGGTGGTGCACGCCCTGGTGGAGAACGGCTACCACCGGGTGGACATGGTGGAGCGGCGCGGCGAGGTCGCCGTCAGGGGCGGGCTGCTCGACATCTTCCCGCCCACCGAGGAGCACCCGCTGCGCCTGGAGTTCTGGGGCGACACGGTCGAGGAGATCCGCTGGTTCAAGGTCGCCGACCAGCGGTCCCTGGAGGTGGCCGAGGACGGCCTGTTCGCCGCGCCGTGCCGGGAGCTGCTGCTGACCCCCGAGGTCAGGGCGCGGGCCCGGGAGCTGGCCGAGGCGCACCCGGCGCTGGCCGAGATCCTGGAGCAGCTGGCCGAGGGCGTCCCGGTGGAGGGCATGGAGGCGTTCGCCCCGGTGCTGGCCGGGGAGATGGACCTGCTGATCGACCACCTGCCCGAGCAGTCGGCGATCTTCGTGTGCGACCCGGAGCGGATCCGCGGGCGCGCCGACGAGCTGGTGCGCACCAGCCAGGAGTTCCTGGAGGCGTCCTGGATCACCGCGGCCTCCGGTGGCGAGGCCCCGATCGACCTGGGGGAGGCGGCCTTCCGCACGCTGGAGGAGGTGCGGGACCACGCGCGCGAGCTGAGCCTGCCCTGGTGGTCGATCGCGCCGTTCGGCGGCGGGGACGACGCGGACCCCGAGGGCGGCCGGGACGACGGCCTGGTGCTGACCGCGCGCGAGGTGGAGTCCTATCGGGGCGACACCCAGCGGGCGCTGGCCGACATCAAGGGCTGGCTGGACTCGGGCCGGGTCGTCGTCCTGCTGAGCGAGGGCCACGGCCCGGCCGAGCGCATGGTCGAGCTGCTCAAGGGCGTCGACCTGCCCGCCCGCCTGGAGCCGGGCCTGACCGGGACGCTCGACGCCAAGGTCGTCCACGTCGCCACCGGCCTGGTCGAGCACGGCTTCGTGACCCCGTCGCTGGCCGTGCTGACCCACCTGGACCTGGTCGGCCAGAAGGCGTCCACCAAGGACATGCGGCGGCTGCCCTCGCGGCGCCGCAACATGGTCGACCCGCTCCAGCTCAAGATCGGCGACCACGTCGTGCACGAGCAGCACGGCGTGGGCCGCTACGTGGAGATGGTGCAGCGCACCGTGCAGGGCGCCACCCGCGAGTACCTGGTGATCGAGTACGCCAAGGGCGACCGGCTCTACGTGCCCACCGACCAGCTCGACGAGGTCACCCGCTACGTCGGCGGCGAGTCGCCCACCCTGAACCGGATGGGCGGCGCCGACTGGGCCAAGGCCAAGACCAAGGCCAAGAAGGCGGTCAAGGAGATCGCCGGGGAGCTGATCCGGCTCTACTCGGCCCGGATGGCCTCGCCCGGCCACGCCTTCGCCCCCGACAGCCCCTGGCAGCGGGAGATGGAGGACGCCTTCCCCTACGCCGAGACGGGTGACCAGCTGGAGGCCATCGACGAGGTCAAGCGCGACATGGAGCGCCCGATCCCGATGGACCGGCTGATCTGCGGCGACGTGGGCTACGGCAAGACCGAGATCGCGGTGCGGGCGGCGTTCAAGGCCGTGCAGGACGGCAAGCAGGTGGCCGTGCTGGTTCCGACCACGCTGCTGGTGCAGCAGCACATGTCCACCTTCGCCGAGCGCTTCTCCGGCTTCCCGCTCAACGTCAGGCCGCTGTCGCGGTTCCAGAGCGACGGGGAGGTCTCCGCGACCCTGGAAGGACTGCGCGAGGGCTCGGTCGACGTGGTGATCGGCACGCACCGGCTGTTCTCGCCCGAGGTCAGGTTCAAGCAGCTCGGCCTGATCATCATCGACGAGGAGCAGCGGTTCGGCGTCGAGCACAAGGAGGCCATGAAGCACCTGCGCACCCAGGTCGACGTGCTGGCCATGTCCGCCACCCCGATCCCGCGCACCCTGGAGATGGGCCTGACCGGCATCCGGGAGATGTCCACGATCCTCACCCCGCCCGAGGAGCGGCACCCGATCCTGACCTTCGTCGGCCCGTACGACGAGAAGCAGATCGGCGCGGCGATCCGGCGCGAGCTGATGCGCGACGGCCAGACCTTCTTCGTGCACAACCGGGTGTCCAGCATCGGCAAGGTCGCGGCCATGCTGCGCGAGCTGGTGCCCGAGGCCAGGGTCGCGATCGCGCACGGCCAGATGCAGGAGCACCAGCTCGAGAAGATCATGGTGGGCTTCTGGGAGCGCGACTTCGACGTGCTGGTCTGCACCACGATCGTCGAGTCGGGCCTGGACGTGCCCAACGCGAACACGCTGATCGTCGACCGGGCCGACACCTACGGGCTGTCCCAGCTCCACCAGCTCCGGGGCCGGGTCGGCCGGGGCCGCGAGCGCGGCTACGCCTACTTCCTGTACCCGCCGGAGAAGCCGCTCACCGAGACCGCGCACGAGCGCCTGGCCACGATCTCCCAGCACACCGAGATGGGCGCGGGCATGTACGTGGCCATGAAGGACCTGGAGATCCGCGGCGCCGGCAACATCCTGGGCGCCGAGCAGTCCGGTTTCATCGCCGGGGTCGGCTTCGACCTGTACGTGCGGATGATGGCCGAGGCCGTCCAGGAGCAGAAGGCCAAGCTGGCGGGCACCCCCCGCGAGGACGAGCGGCCCGACGTCAAGGTCGAGCTGCCGATCAACGCCCACATCCCGCACGACTACGTGACCTCCGAGCGGTTGCGCCTGGAGGCGTACAAGCGGATCGCCGCGATCGGCTCCGACGACGACATCGCCGCGGTCCGCGACGAGCTCGTCGACCGGTACGGCCGGCCGCCCCAGCAGGTGGAGAACCTGCTGGAGGTCGCCCGCTTCCGGATCCGGGCCCGCCGCGCGGGGCTCACCGACGTCACCCTGCAGGGGGCGAACATCAAGTTCGCGCCGGTGGAGCTGCGCGACTCCCAGCAGGTCAGGCTGCAGAGGCTGTACCCGAAGGCGTTGCTGAAGCAGGCCGCCGGTACGTTGCTGGTGCCCGTGCCCAAGACCAGACCGCTCGGCGGCCAGCCGCTGCGCGACCTGGACCTGCTCAAATGGTGTGGTGATCTCGTCGAGGCCATGTTCCTCGAAGCCGTACGGGTAGAGTAAGCGGCGTTTGTCGTGAAGGGAACGCATGTGAAGTCGACTCGAGTACGCGTCATCCTGGCGGTCGCCGCCGCCGGGGTCGCGCTGACCGCCTGTTCTCCCAACCAGGCGGGCGCCGCCGCCGTCGTGGGCGGGGAACGGATCAGCTCCGGTGAGCTGGACAGGAACGTGCGCGAGTACGAGGCTGCGCTGGCCAAGGCCGGCGTCAACGCCTCGCAGCTGCAGTTCCAGGACAGCGTCCCGCAGCTCGTGCTCTTCCAGCTGGTCAACGCCAGGCAGTACGCGAAGGTCGCCGAGAGCAAGGGCATCACGGTCACCGAGGGCGAGATCGACCAGGTGATCGCGAGCCAGGGCGGCCCGCAGAAGTTCGAGCAGGCGATGCTCCAGCAGGCCGTGGCCCCCTCGAAGGCGCGCGACTTCATGAGGTCGCAGGTGCTGATCAACAAGCTCGTCGCCAAGTACGGCGGTGGCAACGACGAGGCGGCCCTGCAGCGCGGCCAGGCGCAGGCGATCAAGGACCTGCAGTCCGTGAAGGTCGAGTGGAGCCCCCGGTACGGTCAGATCAACACGCAGCGCAGCGAGCAGCAGCCCAGCGTCTTCGTCGACGCCGGTCGCTTCGGCACCGCCGGCAAGTCCGCGGCCGCTCCCGCGCCGCCGCAGCAGTAGCGCCGGGCATGCCGCTGATCGTCGTCACCACCTCGCCCCGGGTCGCCCCGGGGCTGCTCGGCCACCACGCGTGGCAGGTGCTCCGACAGGGGCCGGTCCGCACCGGCTCCGCCGCCCACCCGCACCTGCCCTACCTGGCCGAGGCCGGGGTGCAGGTGGAGGTGGTCGCGCCGGACCCGGCCGCGCTGGTCCGCGAGGCGCAGGCGGCGACCGTGGTGTGGCTGGAGGCCGACGAGGCGCTGATGCGCTCGATCGGCCATGCCGCCGTGGCGCTCGACGACCCGCCGGTGATCGAGATCGTGCCCGGCTCCTACGACCTGCCCGGCGCCCGGCTGCTGGACCTGGTCGCGGTGATGGACCGGCTCCGCGTCGAATGCCCCTGGGACGCCCGCCAGACGCACGAGTCCCTGGCCCCGTACCTCATCGAGGAGGCCTACGAGGTGCTGGAGGCCATCGAGGAGGGCGACCACGCGGCGCTCCGCGAGGAGCTGGGCGACCTGCTGCTGCAGGTGGCCTTCCACGCGCGGGTCGCCCGGGACCGGTCCGGCGAGGCCGGTGACGCCGGTGACGCCGCCGGGGCGTTCGACATCGACGACGTGGCCGACGGGATCGTCTCCAAGCTCGTCCGCCGCCACCCGCACGTCTTCGCCGACACCCGGGTGGACGGCGCGGGCGAGGTCAGCGCCAACTGGGAGACGATCAAGGCGGCCGAGCGGGCGGCCAAGAACGGCGGCGACCCGGGGTCGGCCGTCGACGGCGTCCCGATGGGCCAGCCCGCCCTGTCGCTGGCCGCCCAGCTGCTGCGCCGCGCCGAGCGCGCCGGAGCCCCGGTCGAGGTGCCCGAGCAGATCCCGGCCGACGGCCTGGGCGCGCGGCTCTTCGAGCTGGTACGCCAGGCGCACGCGGCCGGGCTCGATCCCGAGGCCGAGCTGCGCGCCGTCGCCCGCGCCTACCGCGACCGGGTCCGCGACCTGCCGCCCTGACGTCGCCGCGAGGACCGGGCCGCGAGGACCGGGCGGGGTGAGGTCCGAAGCCGTGACAGGACCGGGGACGGACGCGTGAGAGACCGAGGTCCGAAGCCGTGAGAGACCCGGGGACGGACGCGTGAGAGAGGCGGGACACCTTTCACGAGGTGTCCGGGACGTGAAGGGTTCCCGGCCGCGAGGTGACGGGATCGCGGTACCCGGTCCCGGCCGCCGTACCGGTAAGTAGGGCTCGGTAGGCTTCTGAGGCAAACTGTCCTGCGACTTTAGGAGCGCTTCGTGGCTTCCATCGAGGGCGTAACCGCCCGCGAGATCCTTGACTCCCGGGGCAACCCGACGGTCGAGGTCGACATCCTCCTGGACGACGGCAGCCAGGGTCGTGCCGCGGTTCCCAGCGGTGCGTCCACCGGCCAGTTCGAGGCCGTCGAGCTACGTGACGGCGACGAGCGCTACGGCGGCAAGGGCGTGGAGAAGGCCGTCCTGGGGGTGACCGACGAGATCGGCGACGAGATCCTCGGCTTCGACGCGGCCGAGCAGCGCAGCATCGACCAGGTCATGATCGACCTGGACGGCACGCCCAACAAGGCGCGGCTGGGCGCCAACGCGATCCTGGGCGTCTCGCTGGCCGTGGCCAAGGCCGCCGCCGAGAGCGCCGAGCTGCCGCTGTTCCGCTACCTCGGCGGGCCCAACGCGCACGTGCTGCCGGTGCCGATGATGAACATCCTCAACGGAGGAGCGCACGCCGACAGCAACGTCGACGTCCAGGAGTTCATGATCGCGCCCATCGGGGCGGAGACGTTCCGCGAGGCCGTGCGGATGGGCACCGAGGTCTACCACGCGCTCAAGGGCGTGCTCAAGGAGAAGGGCTACGCCACCGGTCTGGGCGACGAGGGCGGCTTCGCCCCGAACCTCCCCTCCAACCGCGACGCGCTCGACCTCATCCTGGTCGCGATCGAGAAGGCCGGATACGTGCCCGGCGAGGACATCGGGCTGGCGCTGGACGTGGCCGCCTCGGAGTTCCACTCCGACGGCGTCTACACCATCGACGGCAAGGGCCTGTCCTCGGCCGAGCTGATCGCCTTCTACGAGGACCTGGTCGCCGGCTACCCGCTGGTCTCCATCGAGGACCCGCTGGACGAGAGCGACTGGGAGGGCTGGAACGCCATCACCCGCGCCCTCGGCGACAAGGTGCAGCTCGTCGGCGACGACCTGTTCGTGACCAACCCCGAGCGCCTGGCCCGCGGCATCGCCGAGGGCACCGCTAACGCGCTGCTGGTCAAGGTCAACCAGATCGGCACCCTGACCGAGACCCTCGACGCGGTGGACCTGGCCCACCGCAGCGGCTACCGCTGCATGATGAGCCACCGCAGCGGCGAGACCGAGGACACCACGATCGCCGACCTCGCCGTGGCCACCAACTGCGGCCAGATCAAGACCGGTGCCCCGGCCCGTTCCGACCGGGTGGCCAAGTACAACCAGCTGCTCCGCATCGAGGAGCTTTTGGACGACGCGGCCCGTTACGCGGGTCGTGCCGCGTTCCCGCGGTTCCGGCGGTAGTTTCTCGTCTGGCGGCCCGCTCCCGCTCCGGGCGCGGGCCGTCACCCGGGCACGCCGCCGCCCGGCCCGTCCGGGAGCACCGGAACCGGCCGGGATCCCCGGAGCCGGCGGGAATGCGCCGGGATCGGTGCCCGTACGGCGTCGGGGTCGCCGTACGGGGCAGGGGGCCGGTGCCATGGGGGCGCACGGACGAAGGAGGGGCGATGGCGGCACGACCGCAGCTGACCGGACGGGCCGCGATCCTCGCGATCGTGGTGTGCGCGATCGCCATGAGCCTCGCCTACCCCATCAGGGAGTACGTCGCCCAGCGGCGTCAGATCGCCCAGCTGGAGCAGGAGAGGGCCAGGGAGCTCGCCGCGATCAAGGCCCTGGACGACCGTCACAGGCAGCTGCTGGACCCCGGCTTCATCAAGCGTCAGGGCAGGGAGCGGCTCTTCTACTGCGCTCCTGGGCAGAAGTGCTACGTCGTCATGGGCGAGTCGCCCTCGCGGGACTCCGGCGCCGCCGGTGAGCGCAGGACCGCCACCAGGCCGCCGTGGTACGCGACCCTGTGGGACTCGGTCAAGGCCGCCGACAGCGGCGAGGGGCAGAAGGCGGCGAAGGCGGCCGGGTGACGCCGATACCCTGGTTGTCGTCTTTCAGGGGGTGTCACGAATGGTCGATGACCGCGACGTGGCGGCGGTGGAGCGACAGCTCGGCCGGACGCCGCGAGGACTGCGCGGGGTGGCGCACCGCTGCCCGTGCGGGCTGCCCGACGTCGTCGAGACCGCGCCGAGGCTGCCCGACGGGTCGCCGTTCCCGACGCTGTTCTACCTCACCTGCCCCCGGGCGGCCTCGGCCATCGGCACGCTGGAGACGTCGGGGATGATGCGCGACATGCAGGCCAGGCTG
Source organism: Streptosporangium sp. NPDC050148 (assembly GCF_055586505.1). Lineage (NCBI taxonomy): Bacteria > Bacillati > Actinomycetota > Actinomycetes > Streptosporangiales > Streptosporangiaceae > Streptosporangium > Streptosporangium sp. NPDC050148. The sequence goes on from NZ_JBVJIA010000006.1 coordinate 70,887, forward strand.
GCCGAGGACCCCGAGCTGGCCGAGGCCTACCGCGTGGCCCACGAGGACTACGTGGCCCGCCGCGACCGTGCCGCCGCCGAGGACGGGCTGGAGCCGCTGCCCCGCGACATGCAGAGCACCGGGGGCATGCCCACCCGGGTGAAGTGCCTGCACGCCCTGGCCGGGCACGAGCTCGCGGTGCCCGGCGGCAACCCGTTCGGCCGCGAGACGCTCGACGCGCTGGGCGAGTGGTGGGCGGCCGGGCCCTGCGTCGGGGACGTGGATCCGCGATGACCCCGAGCGTGCCTTCACCGGCGTGCCGGGCCCTCCCATGACCTTCCACGCGATCCGGGCCGTAGGCCCGGCCGTACCCCGAGCCCCGAAGGAGGCCGCGTGATGCGCGTCGCCGCGATCGACTGTGGCACCAACTCCGTCCGCCTGCTCGTCGCCGACGTCGGCGAGGGCGGCCTGTCCGACGTCGAACGGCGGATGGAGATCGTCCGGCTGGGCCAGGACGTCGACAGGACCGGCAGGCTGGCACCCGAGGCCCTGGAACGCACGTTCACCGCGATGCGCGGCTACGCAGGCCTCATCGAGGCTCACGGGGCCGCCGCGGTCCGGGTGGTCGCCACCAGCGCCACCCGGGACGCCGCCAACCGCCAGGAGTTCGTGGACGGCGTGCGCGAGATCTTCGGGGTGGAGCCCGAGGTGATCACCGGGGCCGAGGAGGCGGAGCTGTCGTTCACCGGGGCCACCCGCGACCTGGTGCGCTTCTCGCCCGAGACCGGGATGCCGTCCCCGGACGGCACCCGCCCCCCGTACCTGGTGGTCGACATCGGCGGGGGCTCGACCGAGTTCGTGCTCGGCTCGACGCACGTGGAGGCGGCGCTGTCGGTGGACATCGGGTGCGTCAGGCTGACCGAGCGGCACCTGCGCGACGGTGGTGACCCGCCGTCGGCCGAGGCGGTCGCGGCGGCGACGGCCGACATCGACGACGCGCTGGACCGGGTCGCGGCCGAGGTGCCCGTGGAGCGGGCGATGACCCTGGTCGGGCTCGCCGGCTCGGTCACCACCGTCGCCGGCATGGCGCTCGAACTGCCGGAATACGATCCGGAGAAAATTCACCATTCGCGAATCGCGGCAGGTCAGGTGCATGACATCGCCGAGCGCTTGCTTGGAATGACCGTCGAGCGCCGGGCCGCGATTCCCGTCATGCACCCGGGTCGGGTCGATGTCATCGGCGCGGGGGCGCTCATCCTGGACCGGCTGGTGCGCCGGTACGGTTTCGCCGAGGTGGTCACCAGTGAACGCGACATCCTCGATGGCATCGCCTGGTCCATCGCTAAACATAACAAGCCCGACAATTCTCGCGTTTAACCGCGAGGGAACGGCTTTTCCGTTTATGGTGTGGTAAAGGAGCCTCAGCGAGGCTTTGCCGTGAGACCCGGCGCGACTGCCGTCGGGGCGGCAACCGTCTCCTGGGGTGATCTTGTGCCTCCCAACGAACGGAGCATCCCCTCATGAAGTCCGGACTAGCACGAAAGCTAGCCGCAACAGGAGCCGGCGTGGCCATGCTGGCGACGATGGCGACCGGTCTGCTGGCCACGCCCGCAGCGGCGGCCAGCACGGGCCAGACGACGGCGGCCTCCGCCGTCGCCAAGCCCAAGCCCAAGCCCGCCGTCTGGGCCGGTACGCCCAAGGCCTCGCCCGCCAAGTACAGCGGCGAGTGCCCGGTCACGGTGACCTTCTCCTCGAGGATCAAGGTGAAGGCCGTCAAGAGCAAGACCACCGTGGCCTACCGCTGGCTGCACGGTGACGGTTCCAAGAGCAAGGTGAAGTCCTTCACCTTCCGCGGCAAGGGTGTCAAGAACTTCACCGTCAAGGAGAAGGCCACCTTCAAGGGCGACGTCAAGGGCTGGCAGGCCATCCAGCTCCTGGCTCCCCGCGCCGCCACCTCCGCCAAGGGCCGCTTCGCGGTCTCCTGCGGTGCCGGTGAGGACGACCACGAGGTCATCCAGCCGCCCAAGCCCCGCGTCGACGCGCGGATCTGGGTGGACGAGGGTGACTGCAAGGCCACCCTGATCGGCCGCATCAGCGCCTCCGGTGTCCGCTGGGTGCGCTACCAGTGGGTCGTCAACGGCCACGTGGTCGACCGCGACGCCGTGCGCGTCGACGGTTCGCGCAGGGTCTACCACGTGATCAAGCCCCGTGACGACTTCAGGGGCTGGGCCTCGCTGGAGATCCTCGGCCCGGTGGACGCCTCCTCCGGCCGCGAGTACTTCAAGATCCGCTGCGAGGACGAGGCGCCGAAGGTCTGGGCCGGCGTCAGCGCACCGTCCGACTACACCGGCACCTGCCCGGCGACCCGTACCTTCACCGGCACGATCAGCGTCTCGCGCGGTCACGTCGCGGTGAAGTACCGCTGGATCCGCGACGGTGTCGCGGGCGACTGGCAGCGCGCCTACTTCGGTGGCAAGGGCCCGCAGCGCGAGAGCGTGAGCGACACCTGGAGCGCCTCGGCCTCCGGCCAGTCCAAGCGCGCGATCGAGATCTACGGTGGCCCGACCACCGACACCGTGACGGCCAAGGTCGTCTGCACCCCGCCCCCCACCCCTACCCTCACCCCGACCCCGAGCGCCTGACGGCACGGTAGGTCACGGTGACGTGCCCGGCACCCCGGTGCCGGGCCGCACCACGAGCACGACGGGCGGCGTCCGCACCTCGCGGGCGCCGCCTTCTCGCGTGCCGGTACGGTCCGGGACGGCCCCGGGATCGGGCACCATCGGAGGATGACCCACGTTCCTCCCGGCTCGGGCTGGCCCGAAGACCCCGCCCGGCCCGACACCCCCGTCGCCCGGAACCCCGGCGAGGTGCGCGAGCTCGCACTGAAGATCAGCGACCTCGGCGCCCTGGTGGCCGCTCAGTCCGTCTGCCGGGCCTGCCCGCGCCTGGTCGAGTGGCGCGAGGAGGTGGCGACGGTCAAGCGGCGGGCGTTCGCCCGGGAGACCTACTGGGGACGGCCCATCGCCGGGTGGGGGGACGAGCGGCCGCAGGTGCTCATCGTGGGACTCGCCCCGGCGGCGCACGGCGGCAACCGGACCGGGAGGATCTTCACCGGGGACCGCAGCGGCGACTGGTTGTTCGCCTCGCTGTACCGGACGGGCCTGGCCGCGCAGGAGACGAGCGTGCGCGCCGGTGACGGGCAGCGGCTGATCGGCGCGCGGATGGTGGCGGCGGTCCGGTGCGCCCCGCCCGCCAACAAGCCCGAGCCCTCCGAGCGGGCGGCCTGCTCTCCCTGGCTGGCCCGCGAGATCGCCCTGGCCTCGGCCGACCTGCGGGTGGTGGTCGCCCTCGGCGGGTTCGCCTGGCAGGCGGTCTGGCCCGCGCTCAGGGACGCCGGGTACACCCTGCCCCGCCCGAGGCCGCCCTTCGGCCACGGGGCCGAAGTGGAGATCGTCTCACCCGAGGGGGCCTCGGTACGGCTCCTGGGCTGCTACCACCCCAGCCAGCAGAACACCTTCACCGGCCGGGTGACCGAGCGGATGCTCGACGACGTCTTCACCAGGGCGAACGCGCTGCGCGGCTTGTGAAGTCGATCACAAGGAGAAGATCGTTGGAATTTCTTACCCGAAAGAAGGGCTTTCCGTGACGTAGGAGAAAAAACCGGTGCTGTTGCCAGGGTCGCACCTGGCGCGGGGGAGATCGCACGGGTATGCTTGTGAAAGGTTTCACAAGCCTCGAAACTAAGGATGGCGTCACAGTGGACCGCAACTCCAAGCACATCGTCGTGGTCGGCGGAGGCTACGTCGGTCTCTACACCGTGCTGCGCCTGCAGCAGACCCTCCGCAGGGAACTGCGCGACGGAAGCGTGCGCATCACCGTCCTCACCCCCGAATCCCACATGACCTACCAGCCCTTCCTTCCCGAGGCGGCCGCCGGAAACCTCTCGCCCCGGCACGTCGTGGTCCCCCTGCGCCGGGTGCTCTCGAAGGCGACGATCCTCAACGGCAAGGTCACCAAGGTCAACCACGCGGCCAAGACCGTGACCTTCGCCCCCAACGTCGGCACCCCCCACGAGATCGGGTACGACATCGTGGTCATGGCCGCCGGCTCGGTCTCCCGCACGCTCCCCATCCCCGGCCTGGCCGACTCCGCGATCGGCTTCAAGACGGTCGGCGAGGCCATCGCGCTCCGCAACCGGGTCCTGGAGCTCCTGGACCGGGCCGAGAGCGACGACGACGAGGGCCTGCGCAGGCGGGCGCTGACGTTCGTCGTGGTCGGCGGCGGCTACGCCGGCATCGAGGCGCTCGCCGAGCTGGAGGACATGGCGGTCGACGCCGCCCGCTACTACCGCAACATCTCCCGTGCGGACATGCGCTGGGTCCTCGTCGAGGCCACCGACCGCATCCTGCCCGAGGTCGGCCCGGAGATGGGCAAGTGGACCGCCGAGCAGCTGCGCGAGCGCGGCATCGAGATCAAGATGAACACCCGCCTGAACTCCTGCGAGGGCGGTCTGGTCAAGCTCTCCGACGGCGACGAGTTCGAGGCCGCCACCATCGTGTGGACCGCCGGGGTCAAGCCCAGCCCGGTCGTCAACGCCGGTGACCTGCCGCTGGACGAGCGCGGCCGGATCAAGGCCACCACCCGCCTGACCGTGGTCGGCGTCGAGGACGCCTACACGGCCGGTGACGTGGCGGGCGTGCCCGACGTGACCAACCCCGGCCAGTACTGCGCGCCCAACGCGCAGCACGCCGTGCGGCAGGCCAAGGTCCTGGCCGACAACATCACCCGTAGTCTGCGCGGCCAGGAGCTGGTCGACTACCGTCACCGCTACGTCGGTTCCGTCGCCGGGCTGGGCCTGCACAAGGGCGTCGCCAACGTCTACGGGATCAAGGTCCGCGGGCTGCTCGCGTGGTTCCTGCACCGGACCTACCACCTGTCGCGGGTGCCGACCTTCAACCGCAAGGTCCGCGTGACCGCCGACTGGACGCTGGCGCTCTTCTTCAAGCGCGAGACCGTCTCCCTGGGGGAGATCGAGGAGCCGCGTACGGAGTTCCGCAGGGCGGCGGCGAGCTGAGCCCCGAGAATCCGCGGGCGGGCTCCGTGAATGCGGAGCCGAACCCTGCGAATCCGGAGGCGGGCGATACGGCCCCCTCCGGATTCGTCGTTTCAGACGTCCCATGCGTCACCGGATCCCCTTTATTAGGACGATTAGGGGCTTTCCGCCCATCGAACAGGCGGGCGTTGGCTCCAGCAGTTACGCATGAGTGGTCCGTTACGTATGATTACGGCGCCCCCGTAGCCCAATGGCAGAGGCAAACCCCTTAAAAGGGTTCGAGTGAGGGTTCGAGTCCCTCCGGGGGCACCCGTGAAGACCCGCCGATCGAGGCCTCCGACCGGTGAGAACGCGAACGGTGTCCTTTTCCGGTGACCGACCCCGCCCCTGATCGGCCCGTCGAACGGCTCTCGGTGACCGGAGACGGTCGTCGTCCCACCGGCCGGGCCGTCCCGGGACCGCGGAGCCCGGGGAGTCCATGGAGCCCGGGGAGTCCATGGAGCCCGGAGGTCACGGATGCCGCTGAACCTCCGGAGCCCGGGGAGCCCGCGGGACGCCCGGGGCCCGTGGGGCGTGCCACCCCCGGGCGCCGGGTCCGCCCGCGAGGGGGCGCCGCCCCCTTGACCGGCCGGGCCGGGCCGTGCCGCCGACCGTCCCGGGGTCTCCCCCCGGAGCGCGGCCGGATCAGGGCCGAGGTCACGGCCGGATCAGGGCCGAGGTCACGGGTGGGTTCGGGCGAAGATCACGGCCGGGGCCGGGGTGGGAGGCCGCAGGCATAAAACGGGGGTCATGAGGGTTGGGACGGGTGTGACCCACATGCGCGGCCGAGGGCGCCGTACCCTGAAAGAGGCGAAGACCTCGCAGACCTCGCGGTGCCTTTCCGGTCGACGGCCGGTGAAATCAATGTGGGGGTCGGGAACCGGGCGCGGCACTCGTTCGTTGGCACTGTCGGCGGTAGCCGTGCGGCCATCCGAACAGCATGGATATCAACACGATACGGCCGTGTGACAACCGATCTAATACGCTGATCGCGTAGGTTGCAGCGTGGAGGCAGCGATGGAGAGCAGGAACCCCGTATTCGGTCGGCAGACTAAGGGGAATCAGCAGGGCTGGGGCATGCCGACCCCCACCCCTGACCAGCTTCAGGGAATGTACGACACGCCCTCGTACGCACCGCCCGCACAGCGGACGATGACGATCGACGACGTGGTCGTACGCGGTTTCATCACGCTGGGCACGCTTGTCGTGTCGGCGGCGGCCGCCTGGGCGCTCAACCTCGGCATGGGCGCGGCGATCGCCGGCGTCCTCGTCGGCCTGGTGCTCGCCCTGGTGATCTCGTTCAAGCAGAGCACCAACCCGGCGCTGATCCTCGGCTACTCCGTGGCCTACGGTGTCGCCATCGGTGTGATCAGCCACGTCTACAACGATCTTTACAGTGGCATCGTCTTCCAGGCGGTGGTGGGCACGGCCCTGGCCTTCGGCGCCATGCTGACGGTCTACTCGCTGCGCATCATCCGGGTCACGCCGAAGTTCACCAAGTTCGTCGTGGCGGCGGGCCTGGGCCTGATGGGCCTCATGCTCGTCAACCTGGTGGCCGGGTTCTTCATCGAGGACGGCATCGGCATCCGCGCCGGTGGCCCGCTGGCGTACGTGTTCAGCATCGCCACGATCCTCATCGGCTGCTTCTTCCTGCTCCTCGACTTCGACGAGGTCGAGCGCGGGGTGCGGAACGGCGCTCCCGAGAAGTACTCGTGGCTGATGGCCTTCGGCCTGACCGTCACGCTGGTCTGGATCTACCTGGAGATCCTGCGCCTGCTGAGCTACTTCAGCAGCAGCGACTGACCGATCTCCCAGAAGGACCCCGCCGGAACGCCTCCGGCGGGGTCCTTCGTTTTTCCCGCCCCGACGAGTGAACAGGCGGCGGCCGGGGGATGGACGAAGCACGACGGAAGAAGCGTCCCGGGGCTTGCCAACTGGGCTTTCGTGATGCACTGTCGAGCAAAGGAGCCTATCCGTGGAGGTGCCCATGTCGTTGAACCACTCAATGGAGACGCAGAGCAAGCTGATCGCAAGGGTTCCGGACATCACGGGACGCGCACTCCCGGAGTGGTTCCAAGCAATCGACAACGGCCCGTCGTTCCTCCGCTGCGACGAGCGTGCCACCTGGCTCGCCGACGAGCACGGGCTGTCCCACGGCTACGCCGCCGCCATCGTGCACGAGCACGAGCGGCACCGCCGTACCCGTTACCTGTAGAGGCCGCCGATCTCAGCCGAGCCCGCGCCACCTCGGTGGTGCGGGCTTCGACGTACCCGCCATGATGGGCGCATGGATCATGACAGGGCACGCGCCTTCATCCGAGCCAACCACCGCGCGGTCATGCTGACCACGCATGCCGACGGCCGTCCCCAGCTCTCCCCGGTCACGGTGGGGATCGACGCCCAGGGGAACCCGGTCGTCAGCACCCGGGAGACCGCCGCCAAGGTCCGCAACCTGCGCAGGGACCCCCGGGTCTCGCTCTGCGTGACGACGGACGCCTTCTTCGGCGAGTGGATCCAGATCGACGGCACGGCGGAGATCGTCCCGCTCCCCGAGGCCATGGAGCTCCTCGTCGCGTACTACCGCGACATCTCCGGCGAGCACCCCGACTGGGACGACTACCGGGCGGCCATGGAACGGGACCGGCGGGTGATCGTGAGGATCGAGCTCACCCGCGCGGGCCCCGACGTCCACGGCTGACGGCCCGCACCGATCTGGCCCGGTGGGACATGGCTCGGTCGGCAGGGGAACCCCTGACGGCCCGGAGCGGTCACGACGGTCCCGTGACGGCCTGCGACGGCTTGCCGTCGACCGGCCGGGCACCCCGGCCGGAACCGCCCGAGGCACGTCGTCCCCGGGCGGGTGTCCCCGCACGGTGTCCCCGGAGGGGCGTCCGGTCAGCTGAGGCGTTCCAGGACCATCGCCATGCCCTGCCCGCCGCCGACGCACATGGTCTCCAGGCCGATCGACCTGTCGTGGAAGGCCAGGCTGTTGAGCAGCGTGGAGGTGATGCGGGCACCGGTCATCCCGAAGGGGTGCCCCACCGCGATGGCGCCGCCGTTGACGTTGAGCCGGTCGAGGTCGATGCCGAGCTCCCGGTAGGACGGGATGACCTGGGCGGCGAACGCCTCGTTGATCTCGACGAGGTCCACGTCGGCGATGGACATGCCCGCCCGCGCCAGGGCCTGCTTCGAGGCCTCGACCGGGCCCAGGCCCATGATCTCGGGGGAAAGCCCGGTCACGCCGGTGGAGACGATCCTGGCCAGCGGGGTGATGCCCAGCTCGGCGGCCTTGGTGTCGCTCATCACGATCACCGCGGCGGCGCCGTCGTTCAGCGCGCAGCAGTTGCCCGCGGTGACCGTGCCGTCGGGCCGGAAGACCGGCTTGAGCCCGGCGACCGCCTCGTAGGTGGTCCCGGCGCGGGGGCCGTCGTCCTTGCTCACCACGGTCCCGTCGGGCAGGGTCACCGGGGTGATGTCCTTCTCCCAGAAGCCGTTGGCGATGGCCTTCTCCGCCAGGTTCTGGGACCGGACGCCGAACTCGTCCTGCTCCTGGCGGGAGACGCCCTTGAGCGCGGCGAGGTTCTCCGCGGTCTGGCCCATCGCCACGTAGATGTCGGGCAGCCGGCCGTCCTCGCGCGGGTCGTGCCAGACGTCGCCACCGCCCTCGGCGGCCCGGGCCGAGCGGGCGCGGGCGTCGTCGAAGAGCGCGTTCTGGGTGTCGGGCAGCGAGTCGGAGTTGCCCTTGCCGAAGCGGGAGACGCACTCCACGCCCGCGGAGACGAAGACGTCGCCCTCGCCCGCCTTGATGGCGTGCAGGGCCATCCGGGTGGTCTGCAGCGAGGACGAGCAGTAGCGGGTCACGGTGGTGCCCGGGACGGTGTCCAGGCCGAGCAGGGTGGCGACCACGCGGCCCATGTTGAAGCCCTGCTCACCGCCGGGCAGGCCGCAGCCCAGCATGAGGTCGTCGATCGTGGTCGGGTCGAGCTGGGGGACCTTGGCAAGTGCCGCCTGGATGATCTGTACGGTCAGGTCGTCGGGGCGGATGTCCTTGAGGGACCCCTTGAAGGCGCGTCCGATGGGCGAGCGCGCGGTCGCGACGATGACTGCCTCGGGCATGTGGCTCTCCTGGGTTCGTATCTGCTCCTGCAGCGGAGCGTACCGCGCGGTATGCCGGAATCCACGCCCCGGGGGCACCCGGAACAGAACGTTGTACCGGACGCACAGGGCCCCGTCCGGAGACGGGGCCCGTCGTGAGGGATCGCCGGACCCGGTCGTGCGGCGTGCCGCGCGGGCCGGCCGGGTGAGCCGATCGGGTGGGCCGGTCGCGCCGGCCGGGGGCGGGCCCGTCGTGCGAGCCGGGCGTCCGTCAGCCGTACATGCCGGGAGCGGTGCCGTCGCCGTCCTTGATGCCGTGCAGGCCGCCCTTCTCGTCGCGCCACATCCGCCAGCCGTTCTGACTGCCGGTGAACCAGGCGGGCGGGGCGCCCGATCCGGCGACCCGGGTGCCGTCGGCGAGCCTGAACTCGCACAGCGAGGCCACCGAGTAGAAACCGGCGGGCTGGCCCTTGAGCGGGAGCGGCTTGGGATCGGTCACGCAGAAGGACCAGGCGTGCGCGTCCTTGACGTCGGCGGGGCGGCCGGTGGGCAGGTCGAAGGCGGTGCCCGGCTTGCCGTGCCGCAGGAAGCCGACCTTCTCCATGCGGGGCGGGAACGCCAGCCACCAGCCCGCCTCGGGGACCTGCGTGGCGGAGATCTGCCCGAGCACCCGGCCGTCGTCGGCGGCCAGCCGGGCGAACCCGCCGTAGCGGCCCTCCTGGTCCACCGGGCGGACCACCGCCGCCAGGCCGGGGCTGCCGCTGGGGTAGACGCGGACCACCGAGGGGCGCATCCAGTTGACCCTGCCGTCGGAGAGCCTGACGGAGAACAGGCCGAAGGCCGAGGCCTTGTTCGTCTTGGGATTGGTGTAGGGGGCGACGTACCCGACCAGGTCGTTCGCGGTCGCGCCGAAGGACCAGCCGCCCGACAGGTCGATCCCGGTGCCGAGGGCCTGCTCGACCGGGACCCGCCACAGGACCTTCCCGGTCACCACCTCGTGCGCCTGCAGGACGGGGCGGCGGGCCAGGCGCAGGAAGACCACGCGCGAGGCGTCGGACCACTGGGCCTCGGCGATGCCGGGCAGCCGCCAGGCGACCTTCCCGGTGAGCGGGTCCAGCACGACGACGCGGGCACCGGCCAGGGCGGTGTTCTCGGACACGCACACGTACGCCCCGCACCGCTGCGGGCCGAAGGTGGAGTGCACCGGCCGGCTCCACCTGCGGGCCCCGGTCCGCCCGTCGAGCCCGACCAGCGTGGCCTTCCAGCGGCCGCGCCTGGCCGGATCGATCGCCACCGCGACGGTCCGCCCGGAGGCGGTCTCGACGATCGCCGGGGGGGAGACCCCCATCCCGGGCAGGCGGCCCGCCATGGTCGAGGGGTGCGCCCACAGCCTCCTGCCGGTGACCAGGTCCAGGGCCACCGTCTCCAGGGTGCCGTCGGGCCTCATGGAGGTCGTGGCGGCCACGCCTCCGGCGACGGTGGTGCGGCTGACCGCGTTCATCTCGGTGTTGTGCCAGGTGGGATGGTCCGGGGTGGCCGCTTCACTGCCGGAGCAGCCGCCCAGGGTCAGAACTCCGGCGAGCACCAGGGCCGGTTTCGCGAGGGGCCGGATCACGGGTATTCCACTCCAATGCGGACGAGGCGTCACGGCCTCGCCGCGGAGGGTCACCGGGTTCAGACGCGGCGGGGCCGCGCTCCGGTTCTGCGGCCGAGCATGGTGGCCCACCGTCCGTGAGGTCCGGTGGCCCGGCCGCCGACACGGGTCGCGGTGACCTCGGCGCCGGGCTCCTCCGCGGCCTTGGCCGCCGCGAGGTAGATCGACTCGGCGCGCCGGGCCCGGGGTTCGGGCCACAGTTCCAACGCGCCGCACACAGAAGGTAGCACCGCGTAAGCGATCTGTAGATAACCTTGTGCAGATGGGTGGTAACGATCAAGGCCGAACATCTCCGCCGGGTTCGTGTCGAACTCCTGTCCCAGCAGGTCGGCGAAGGCCACCGTCCGCCCGCCGGCCTCGACCACCACGACGGTCTGCGCGGCGGCCAGCTGGCGGCTCCAGCGACGGGTCACCCAGCGCAGCGGCTGGGCGATCGGCCGTACCGTGCCCAGGTCCGGGCAGGTGCCCACGACCACCTCGGCGTCGGCCTCCCGCAGCCGCAGCACGGCCTTGTGCAGGTGCCGTACGGCCTGGGCGGGCAGGGTCTGCGAGGTGACGTCGTTGGCGCCGACGAAGACGACCGCGATCTCGGGGCGCGCCTTCAGCGCCCGGTCCACCTGGTCGCCCAGCTCGGCCGAGGTCGCCCCGGACCTGCCGGCGACGGTCAGCCGTACCGGCCGCTCGGCGATCAGGGCGAGACCGTTGGCGATCAGGGCGCCGGGCGTCTCGGCGGGGTCGGAGGTGCCCAGCCCGACCGAGAGGGAGTCGCCGAGCATCACCAGCCGGATCGGCTCGCCGCCGAAGGGCCCGTACACGCCGTCCGAGGGCGGTCCCTCCATGCCGTGCGGGCGCCCGACCGTGCGGCGGGCCACCAGCGCCTCGGCCAGCAGCAGCCCGTAGGCCGCCGCGCCGAGCGCGGTGACGCCCCCTCCTCCCACCGCGGCCGCGGCGGCGATGCGTCGGGCGGCGCGCGCCGTCCCGGGCGTCCGGATCACGAGGCGTTGCTCCCTCCGTGCGGGGCGGTAGCGTTGCCTTGGAACCCACGCCGAGGCCCGCCACCCCCATGGGATCACGGCGCACGACAAACAAGCTGACCCAGCTTTGGTATTTCGAGGTGATTATCCCGGTGCGCGTACATGATTCGCTCGTCGAGCTGATGGGCAACACCCCCCTGGTCCGGCTGCACAAGGTGACCGAGGGGATCTCCGCCCAGGTGCTGGCGAAGGTGGAGTACTTCAACCCCGGCGGCTCGGTCAAGGACCGCATCGCGGTGCGGATGATCGACGCCGCCGAGAAGTCGGGCGAGCTGCGCCCGGGGGGCACGATCGTGGAGCCCACCTCGGGCAACACCGGGATCGGCCTGGCCATCGTGGCCCAGCAGCGCGGGTACCGCTGCCTGTTCGTGGTGCCGGACAAGGTGGCCCAGGACAAGATCTCCGTCCTGCGCGCGTACGGCGCCGAGGTCGTGGTCTGCCCGACCGCGGTCGCGCCCGACCACCCCGACTCCTACTACTCGGTCTCCGACCGGCTGGCCAGGGAGACGCCGAACGCCTGGAAGCCCGACCAGTACTCCAACCCGCACAACACCGAGAGCCACTACCACTCCACCGGCCCGGAGATCTGGGAGCAGACCGAGGGCAGGGTCACCCACTTCGTGGCGGGCGTCGGCACCGGCGGCACGGTCAGCGGCACCGGCCGCTACCTCAAGGAGGTCTCCGGCGGCCGGGTCAAGGTCATCGGCGCCGACCCGGAGGGCTCGGTCTACTCCGGCGGCACCGGGCGGCCGTACCTGGTGGAGGGCGTCGGCGAGGACATCTGGCCGGCCAACTACGACACCACGATCTGCGACGAGATCATCGCGGTCTCCGACCGGGACTCCTTCGGCATGACCCGGCGCCTGGCCCGCGAGGAGGCGCTGCTGGTGGGCGGCTCGTGCGGCATGGCGACGGCCGCCGCGCTGCGGGTGGCCGAGCGGGCCGGGCCGGACGACGTGGTCGTCGTGCTGCTGCCCGACGGCGGCCGCGGCTACCTGTCGAAGATCTTCAACGACGAGTGGATGGCCGACTACGGCTTCCTGACCACCCCCAGCGAGGAGGGCCTGGTCAAGGACGTGCTGGTCCGCAAGGGCCCCGGCATGCCGGAGTTCGTGCACACCCACCCGCACGAGTCGGTCGACACGGCCATCTCGATCATGCGCGAGTACGGCGTGTCCCAGCTCCCGGTGATGAAGGAGGAGCCGCCGGTCATGGCGGCCGAGGTGGTCGGCTCGATCCTGGAGCGCGACCTGCTGGACGCCCTCTACCGGGGCCGGGTGCGGCCGACCGACCCGATCGCCGCGCACATGTCGCAGCCGCTGCCGACGATCGGCGCGGGCGAGCCGGTCTCCATCGCCGTCGAGGCGCTGGAGAAGGCCGACGCCGCGGTCGTCCTGGACGACGGCAAGCCGGTCGGCCTGCTGACCCGCCAGGACCTGCTGGCCTTCCTGGCCAACCACTGACCCCACCGGCCTCCGGTCCGGCCGGATCGTGGTACGGCGCGGGCCGGAGGGGGACCCCCCTCCGGCCCCGCGCCGTCCGAGGTCAGAGCGGGAACTCCGCCAGCACCTCCCACGCCCCGGAGGGGGTGGGACCGGCCAGCAGCCGCCCGCCGAGCGCCTCGACGCGCTCGGCCATGCCCACCAGGCCGAAGCCGCCGCCCAGGCGGCTGATCCGCGTGTCGGCCACCGAGCCGTAGTTGCGCACCCGCAGCCGCACGGTGGTCCCGCTCCAGGGGACGGTCCCGCTCCAGGGGTCCAGGCCGGCGCCGTCGGCCAGCTTCAGGTCGGCCTCGATCCAGCCGGTGCCCGGGGCGTGCCGCCGGACGTTGGTCAGCGACTCCTGAAGGACCCGGTGAAGGGTGGTCATCACCTCCGGGGGCACGGTCTCGTCGGTGATGCCCTGGCCGATGTCGAAGGCCACCTGGGGGCCGGCCGCGGAGAAGCGCTCCACCAGCGTGCGCATGTCCATCAGCGTGCTGCCCGGTGAGCGGGCGGCCTCGTCCTGGGCGCGCAGCACGCTGACCAGCCGCCGCATCGAGGTCAGCGCGTCGGCGCCGGCGTTGGCGATGGCCTCCAGCGAGGGGACCACGGCCTCGGGCTTCTGCTCGGCGACGACCTTGGCCGCCTGGGCCTGCACCACGATCCCGGTGATGTGGTGGGCCACCAGGTCGTGCAGTTCCCTGGCGAGCTCCAGGCGCTCGGCCCGCCGTACCGAGTCGACGGCCTCCCGGCGGCGCTCCAGCTGGAAGCGCAGGTAGGCGCCGGTCCCGGCGGCGAAGGACCAGCCGACGAAGAGCAGGAACCCCGAGGCCACCGCCGCGTTCGCCTCGTTGATGCGCGCGCACGAGACCTCCAGCACGATCATCACGGCCAACGAGAACAAGGCGGCCCGCCGGACCGGCTCGATGGCGCGCAGCCCGCCGACGGTGAGGATCAGCAGCGCGCCGATCTCGGCCGTCCCGGGCCTGCCGTCCGCGCCGGTGGCGCCGATGACCAGCGTGGACAGGACCGACACCGTCAGCAGGACGCGGAGGTCGCCCACCCGGTGGCGGCGGCGCCGCAGCACCGCCACGATGCCGACCACCCCGCACACGGGGCTCAGCCACCCCACCACGTCGGGCGAGGACGCCGCCAGCAGCACGTCCACCAGGAGCAGCAGCACGAGCCAGCCGATCAACGCGATCTCGCTGAGTCTCTTGACCCAGTAGACGAGCCGGCTGTTCTCTCCCACGGTCACCGAGCCTAAGCCTCATGGCCGACATGTCGTATCGGCCGTTCGGCCGAGCGCCACCGGCCCGGACGGAACCTTCAGCGGAGGCGGCGCGGGGGCCCGGCCACGGATGCTGGAGACGTCACGACGGAGAACGAACGGGGCGAAAAAATGGACATCCTGCAGATCCTGCTGCCGATCGCCGGCCTGGTGGTCGGTGTGGTCCTGATGCTGGCCGACCCGCTGCTGCTCTCACGGGTCGGCGGCGAGCGCGACGACGGGGCCGGGACGGCGACGACAAGGACCGCCGGGGCAGGTGGGGAGCGTCTTTCCTGGCGGTGAGCGGGTCGCCGTAGCGAGTAGCGTTGGGCCCATGAACCATGGATTCGAGACGCTGGCCATCCACGCGGGTCAGGACCCCGACCCCCACACCGGGGCCGTGGTACCGCCGATCTATGCGGTGTCCACCTACAAGCAGGACGGCGTGGGAGGGCTGCGCGCCGGATACGAGTACAGCCGGTCGGCCAACCCCACCAGGACCGCCCTGGAGGAGGCCATGGCGGCGGTCGAGGGCGGCGCCCGGGGGCTGGCCTTCGCGTCCGGCCTGGCGGCCGAGGACACGGTGCTGCGCGCCCTGTGCAGGCCCGGCGACCACGTGGTCATCCCGAACGACGCCTACGGGGGCACCTACCGCCTGTTCGCGAGGGTCCACGAGCGCTGGGGCCTGCACTACGACCCAGTCCCGCTGGGCGACCTGAGGGCGGTCGCGGCGGCGATGACCCAGAAGACCAGGATCATCTGGGTGGAGACCCCCACCAACCCGCTGCTCGGCGTCGCCGACATCGCGGCCCTGGCCCAGCTCGCCCGCGAGAACGGGGCGCTCCTGGTGGTGGACAACACCTTCGCCTCGCCCTACCTGCAGCAGCCGCTCGCGCTCGGCGCGGACGTCGTCGTGCACTCCACCACCAAGTACGTGGGGGGTCACTCCGACGTGATCGGCGGCGCGCTCGTCGCGCGCGACGCCTCGGTGGGCGAGGAACTCGCCTACCACCAGAACGCGATGGGCTCGGTGCCCGGGCCGTTCGACGCGTGGCTGACGCTGCGCGGCCTCAAGACGCTCGGGGTGCGGATGGACCGCCACTGCGAGAACGCCGAGCGGGTGGTGGACCTGCTGCTCGCCCATCCGCGGGTGACCTCGGTGCTCTACCCGGGCCTGCCCGACCACCCCGGCCACGAGGTGGCGGCCAAGCAGATGAAGCGCTTCGGCGGCATGGTCTCCTTCCGGGTCGCCGGTGGCGAGGCCGAGGCGGTCGAGGTGTGCGACCGCACCAGGCTGTTCATCCTGGGCGAGTCGCTCGGCGGGGTGGAGTCGCTGATCGAGCACCCCGGCCGGATGACGCACGCCTCCGTGGCGGGCTCGCCGCTGGAGGTCCCCGGCGACCTGATCCGCCTGTCCGTGGGCATCGAGTCCATCGACGACCTGCTCGCAGACCTGACGCAGGCCCTGGGCTAGCCGTACCGTCCCGCGGTCCTCTCCGCGGGCACCCGGGACGTCCGGGACGTCCGGGACGTCCGGGACGTCCGGGACGTCCGGGACGTCCGGGTCGCCCGGGTCGCGGGGGCGCGACCCGGGCTCGGACCGGCCCGTCCCCGGAGCGTGCCCCCGGCCCGGACCTGACGTCCTCGGACGCTCGCGGGGGCGTGACCCCGGCTCAGACCGGATCCCCCCAGACCATCAGCACCAGGATGACGATCCAGATCAGCACGATCACCCCGGACAGCGCGGCGATCCGGCCGGTCTGCACCTTGGCGTCGTCGTCGGGGCTCTCGCTGGTCAGGACCCGGATGGCGGTGCCCTGGTCGCGGTCCACCATGACCAGCAGCACCGCGGCGACGATGAACAGCGTCATGGACACCGACAGGTACGGCCTGCTCAGGAACTCGCGGCCCAGCAGCACCCCGAACAGGAAGACCCCCATGGAGGCGACGCCGTAGACGCGGGTGGTCTTGTGCAGGTAGCGCAGGACGCCGACGTCCTTGGCGCGGATGAATCTGGGGGTAGACATCGTGGCGGCGGTGATCGGCCCCAGGGCGAAGATCGCGAAACCGATGTGCAGCCAGAGCAGCAGGTCTGTCATGGGCCAGACATTAGTCTCCGGCGGTGTCTTCTTGGTACGCCCCCGTACGTCCGTACGTCTCGCACACGCCTCCGGGCCCCGATCGGGCGCCGATCGGGCCCTGATCGGGCCCTGGCGGGCGGGGCGGGCAACGGCCGGGCAAAGATCCGTACAGGTAACGCAAGGTGCTCGATCCTCGCATTCTTGCCCTGAGCACCCTCCGGGGGTCAGTAGGATCGCTGGCGAGCTCGTTCCCGTGTGAGGAGACCTGCGACGGTGAGGTCGCGGTCGTGCCGGGCGGGCGTTCCATCGGGCAGGACGGCACAAGGGAGTGCCCCGTGAGCATCAGACATGTCGAGCCGTACGGCGAGGAGTGGCGCGAGCGCCCGGCCGGTTACGCCGCCCTCGTCGTCAGGGCGCTGGGCGATCAGGTGGAGAGCTGGTGGCAGGGACCCTGCGACCCGCGTACCGTCACCATCCGGCTGGCCGGGGGCGACGCGCTGGTCTGGGACGAGGAGAGCGGCTGGCGCCACGGCCGCTACGCGAGCGGTGACCGGGAGAACCCCACCGTCCTCGCCGACCCCCGCTATCTGGGCGGCGGCCTGCTGCCCGCTCCCGAGCGGATCGGCCCGGCCGTCGCCGACGCCCGCGCGGGTGTCGGGAACTGCACGGCCTGGCGGCCCTGCTACCGCTCCCACCGCCACCACCGCGACGGCTTCGACCTGGCGCTCGGCGCCTACGCCGTCTACGCGGGCGCCTGACCCGCACGGGCGTTCGACCGGCTCGGACGCCTGACCCGCGCGGACGTCAGACCGGCTCGGGCGCCTGATCGGCTCGGACGCTCGACCCGCACGGACGACTGACCGGCGTCGACGCCTGACCGGCCGTCCGCCGGAGCCCGGGATCGGGCCCCGGCGAGTGGGCGGACGAAAGGCCCGGATCCGGCGGGTCAGCGGCTGCGACGCGTCCGCAGGAAGTCGCTGACCACGTACTCCCCCAGGTGGTCGGCGCCCGTGGAGAAGACCCGGCCGCCGTTGCGGCGTCCCACCTCGTCGACGAAGTCCCGCAGGCGCTCGTCGTCGGCCAGCATGAAGACGTTGAGCGTGGCCCTGCGCCGGGTCATCTTGTCGACCTCGGCCAGGGTCAGCTCCAGCGTCTCGGAGGTGGGCGGCCACTCGAAGGCCGCCGACCCGTCGCGCCGCAGGTGGGCGGTGGGCTCACCGTCGGTGACCACGAGCACGACCGGCTCGAAGTCGGGGTGACGGTCCAGGTGGCGCCCGGCGATCAGCAGGGCGTGGTGCAGGTTCGTGCCCTGGACCATGTCCCACTCAAGGCCCGCCAGCTCGTCGGGCTGCAGCACCCGGGCGTAGTTGGAGAAGCCGATGATCTGCACCGAGTCCTGGGGGAACTTCGAGGCCACCAGGGCCTGGAGGGCCATCGCGGTCTGCTTGGCGGCGGCCCAGGTGCCGCGCAGGGCCATCGAGTACGACAGGTCCACCAGCAGGCAGACCGCCGCGGCTGTGCGCCGCTCGGTCTCGGCCACCTCGAAGTCGTCCACCGTCAGGGTCACCGAGCCGGTGCCCCCGCCGCGCCGGACGCCGTTGACCACGGTGCGGACCACGTCGATCGGCTGCTCGTCGCCGAACCTCCACGGCCGCGAGGAGCCGGTGAGCTCCCCGGCCGAGCCCGCGTCCACCTGGTCGTGGTCGCCGCGCCGGCCCCCCTCCAGGGAGGTGAACACGCGGCGCAGCGCGGTCTCGCCCAGCCTCCGGACGGCCTTGGGGGTGAGCTCCACCTTGCCGCGCTGGCGGCGCAGGTACCCCTGGGCCTCCAGCTCGCGCTCGACCTGCTTGAGCGCCTCCAGGTCGTCCACGGCGGACCGGCCGAGGGCGCGCCGGATCGCGTCCTCGTCGATGTCGTCCATCCGGGCGCCGGGGTAGTCCTGGCGCAGCGCGGACTCCAGCTGCGTCAGGTCGGCGAGCTCGTCCAGCGCGCCCACCGCGTCGGACATGCCCATCGGCTCCTCGCCGCCGAACCGCTCCGGGGTGTTCCAGGACAGGTCGGGACGACGGGCGTAGAGGGACTCGCCCAGGCGGCGCATCTGCTCGTCCAGCCCGGCCTGCTGGAGGGTCTGCCCGATCAGGGCGTCGAGCTCCTCCCGCTGGGCCGGGGTCAGCGAGGCCAGCAGGCGCTGGGTGGCCGCGGCCCGGCGGGCCAGGGTGTCGACCAGCTCCTCCAGGTTCCGCGGCGCCTCCGGGAACATGTCCCCGTACTTCTCCATGAACCGCTCGAAGTCGGCCTGGGTGTGCTCACCCCGGGCGTCCCGGTCGAGCATGTCGTTCAGGTCGGTCATCATCTCCCTGACCCGCTCCATGGCGGCCGGGTCGGGATTCTCCAGCGCCTGGCGCATGCCGCGGAACTGGCTGTCGAGCACCTCCCTGCGCAGCAGGTCGCGCAGCTCCTCGAAGGTCCGCTGCGCCGCGGCCGAGCGCCAGCGGTACTCGCCCAGCTCCCGGATGGCGCTCGCGGTGTCGTCCGGGAGCGCGGCCAGCTCGGCCTCGCGCAGCCGGGCGTCGTCGGAGGGGTCGGGGAACAGCTCGGCCCGCTCCTGGCCGATCGCCTTGTCCAGCAGCGCCCTGGCCCGCTCCAGGGTGCCGTCCAGGCGGCCGCGCTCGCGCAGCTCGCGCCTGCGCCGCCGTACCTCGCGGAGCAGGTCCTCCAGGCCCCGCCGGTTCTCCGCCCCGGGCAGCCCCTCCCTGAGCAGGTCGCGCAGGGCGTGGGCGGGGTTGGAACCGGACAGGACCGCGTCGCCCATCCGGTCCAGCGCCGAACGGACGTCGTAGGGCGGGGCGAGCGGGTCGGGCCCGTCCCGGTATTCACCGTAGCGATAGCTCATGCGGACCCCTCAGGTGCGGTAGACCGTCGTACCGTCCACCTCGTCCTTGGACAAACGGCGCAGAAGGTAGAGACCCTCCATGGCGAACTCCAGCGCGGCGGCGGCGTGCCCGGGGGACTCGTCGCCGATGCCGAGCTGGGACATGATCCTTGCCAGGCCCGGCACGGGCCCGACCCTGCGCAGCAGCTCCGAGGCCGGGACCGTCACGCCCGACTCGACCTGGGCCCCCTCGGAGAACCTCTCCAGCAGCGGGTTCAGGTCCGTGCCGCCGAGCGTGCCGCGGAAGGTCTCGGCCACCGCCCTGCGGAGCAGGTGCGAGAGCACCTCGATCTCCCGGCCCTCCTCGCTGACCTCGAACTCCACCTTGCCGCGCAGCGTGTGCACGATCCCCGGCAGGTCCGCCACCCGGGCCACCGCGTGGTCCTCCCCGGTCAGCGCGGCACGCCGTACGGCGGAGGCGGCCGCGGTCTCGGCCGCGGCGATGGAGAAGCGGGCCGAGACCCCCGAGCGCGAGTCCACCGCGGTGGACTCCCGGACCAGCCGGGTGAAGCGGGCGATCACCTCGATCAGGTGGTCGGGCAGGTCGGCGCCCACCTCGCCGAGCGCGGCCTCCTGGCGGATCAGGACGAGCTCGGTCTCGACCGACAGCGGGTAGTGGGTGCGGATCTCGGCGCCGAAGCGGTCCTTCAGCGGGGTGATGATCCGGCCCCGGTTGGTGTAGTCCTCGGGGTTGGCGCTGGCGATCAGCAGGATGTCCAGCGGCAGGCGCAGGTTGTAGCCCCTGACCTGGATGTCGCGCTCCTCCAGCACGTTGAGCAGCGAGACCTGGATCCGCTCGGCCAGGTCGGGCAGCTCGTTGACGGAGAACACGCCCCGGTTGCTCCGGGGGACCAGCCCGTAGTGGACGGTCTCCGGGTCGCCGAGCGTCCGCCCTTCGGCGATCTTGATGGGGTCGATGTCGCCGATCAGGTCGCCGACGGAGGTGTCGGGGGTGGCGAGCTTCTCGCCGTACCGGTCGTCCCGGTGCTTCCAGGAGATCGGCAGCTCCTCGCCCGACTCGGCCGCCAGGCGGCGGCAGCGGGCGCAGGAGGGCTCGTAGGGGTGGTCGTTGATCTCGCAGCCCTCGACGACGGGGGTCCACTCGTCCAGGAGCCCGGTCACGGTGCGGATCAGCCGGGTCTTGCCCTGGCCGCGCTCACCGAGCAGGACCAGGTCGTGCCCGGCGAGCAGCGCCCGCTCCAGGTAGGGCAGGACGGTGTCGTCGAAGCCCACGATGCCCGGGAACCGCGGCTCCCCGGCCCGCAGGCGGGCCAGGAGGTTCTCACGGATCTCGGCCTTTACCGTACGGTGAATATGGCCGCTCGCGCGCAGCTCGCGCAGAGTACGTGGCTCTGGGATATGAGGCACGGGATCGAGCCTACGTCCACAACGCACCATCCGGCACTCTCCTCCCTCTTCCGGATCTTGTTCCCTTCCGCCGGGGCCCTTGCGGAGCCGCGGGAGACCCCCGTGGGACGCGGGCGGGACGGGCCGCCGATATTGCGTGGCGGCCGGGGCGAGTGCTTGCCCCGGCAGTGGGGACAATCGCTCCAGGAACAGGCACCGGACGGCTCCGGCACGGGGCGGCCGGCGCTTGCGACGGGAACACGACGGACAGGGGGTGCGGACGAGTGGCGCTGATGACGAGTCGTTTCGCCGACGGCCTCGCGGTGGGGGCCGACCTGGTCGCCGCGGCCGAGACCGCGGTGCGCCGGGCCCTGTCCGGCCTGTCCGGGCCGGCGGACCTGCTCTGCTTCTTCATCTGCGGGGACGACCCCGACGAGGTCTCCCGGGCCGGGCTGCGCGCGATGGGCATGGCGCCCGGTGCGGCCGTGCTGGGATGCAGCGCCACCGGGGTCATCGGGGACGGCCAGGGGATCGAGGTGACCCCAGCGGTCAGCGCCTGGGCCGCCACCCTGGAGGGGGCGAGGCTCACCACCTTCGCCCTCGACACGCTCAAGACCGAGGACCGCTTCGTGGTGGTCGGCCTGCCCGACCGGGCCCCCGACGACCGGGCGGCCGTCCTGCTCGCCGACCCCTACAGCTTCCCCACCGACGGCTTCGTCGAGCGCTCCGCCGAGGTCATGGGAGACCTCCCGCTGATCGGCGGCCTGGCCAACGCCGTCCAGGGCCGCGGCGCGGTGCGGCTCTTCGCCGACGGGCAGGTGCACACCGAGGGCGCGGTGGGGGTGCTGCTCAGCGGCGACGTCAACGTCGCCACCGTGGTCAGCCAGGGCTGCCGGCCGATCGGCCCGACCATGGCCGTCACCTCCGCCGAGGACAACCTGCTGCTGGAGCTCGCCGGGCAGCCCGCCCTGGCCCGGCTGGAGGAGATCGTCAGCGCCCTGGACGAGGACGACCGCGACCTGGTCGCCTCCGGGCTGCAGATCGGCGTCGCCATGGACGAGTACGCCGAACGGCACGAGCGCGGGGACTTCCTGATCCGGGGCGTGCTCGGCATCGACCCCGAGCGGGAGGCCGTGGCCATCGGCGACGTCGTCGAGATCGGCCGTACCGTCCGCTTCCAGGTCCGTGACGCCGCCACCGCCGACGAGGACCTGTACGAGCTGCTGGACGCCCACCGCGAGGAGTTCGGCCGGGTGGACGGCGCCCTGCTGTTCTCCTGCAACGGCCGGGGCTCGGCCATGTTCGGCAGCGCCGACCACGACGCCGTCGCCGTCCACGACACGCTGGGCCCGGGCGGGGTGGCCGGGTTCTTCGCCGCCGGCGAGGTGGGCCCGGTGGGCGGCCACAACCACGTCCACGCCTTCACCGCCTCGGTCCTGGTCTTCTCCGCCCGCCCGCCCGCCGACCGTTCGTGACGCCCCTCGGCGGCCCGGCGGCCGGAGGATCAACCGACCTTGAGCTGTTCGTCGCCGAAGTCGGCGATGAGCATGAGACGACAGGGCGATCGCGACGGGGGCGAGAAATACCGACCGCCTGGGCCGGGGGCGCCGGGGCTCGGGTGCGGGGGCGGGGCGGTGCCGGTCGTACGATGAGCCGCATGCAGGACCCTCAGGTGACCTATGACGACGTGGTCGCCGCGCGCGGGCTGCTGGCCGACGTCGCGCTGCGCACCCCGCTGCTCCACTCGCACGTGCTCTCCGGTGTGGTGGGCGGTCCCGTCCACCTCAAGTGCGAGAACCTGCAGCGCTCCGGCTCGTTCAAGATCCGGGGAGCGTACGTCAGGATCGCCGGGCTGACCGGGGACGAGCGGCTGCGGGGGGTGGTGGCGGCGAGCGCGGGCAACCACGCCCAGGGCGTGGCGCTGGCCTCCGGGCTGGTCGGGACCGGCGCGACCGTCTACATGCCGCGGGGGGCGCCGCTGCCCAAGGTGGCCGCGACCCGCTCGTACGGCGCGGAGGTGATCTTCGCGGGGGACACCGTGGACGTGGCGCTGGAGCGGGCCCGCGAGCACGCCGGGCGGACCGGGGCGATCTTCATCCACCCCTTCGACCACCCGGACGTCATCGCCGGGCAGGGCACGATCGGGCTGGAGATCGTCGAGCAGCTCCCCGAGGTCGGCACGATCGTGATGTCGCTCGGCGGCGGCGGGCTGGCGGCCGGGGTGGCGCTCGCGGTCAAGTCGCTGCGGCCGGGGGTGCGGATCGTCGGCGTGCAGGCCGAGCTGGCCGCCGCCTACCCGGCGTCGCTGGCCGCGGGGCATCCGGTGGAGGTCAGGCCCGCCCTGACGATGGCGGACGGCATCGCGGTGGGCCGGCCGGGGGAGCTGCCCTTCGAGCTGATCCACTACCTGGTGGACAGCGTCGTGACCGTCACCGAGAGCGAGATCTCCCGCGCCCTGGTGCTCTGCCTGGAGCGCGCCAAGCAGGTCGTCGAGCCGGCGGGCGTGGCCGGGGTGGCCGCGATCCTGGCCCACCCGGAGGTCTTCGAGCCACCGGTGGTGGCGGTGCTGTCGGGGGGCAACATCGACCCGCTGCTGCTGGCCAAGGTCCTGCGGCACGGCCTGGCCGCGGCCGGGCGCTACCTCACGGTGAGGGTGCCGCTGGCGGACCGGCCGGGCGCCCTGGCGACGCTGCTGACCCGGCTGGCCGACCTGGGCACGAACGTGCTCGACATCGTGCACCAGCGGCTGGGCATGCACCCGGGCGAGGTCGACGTCCAGCTCCAGCTGGAGACCAAGGGGCCGGTGCACTCCGAGGAGGTGCTGGGCTCCCTGCGGGTGGACGGATACAAGATCGTCTGTACCTGAACCGGCCCGGCGGGGGACGGTCCCGCGTGACGGGGTCTGGGGCGCCTTACCAGGTGGTGGGCTTGCGCGGGGTGAACAGCCAGGCGTCGAAGAGGGCGTCCAGGTCCTTGCCGGAGACCTTCTCGGCCTTGGCGAGGAACTGCGCGGTGGTGACGTTCCCGTACCGGTGCTCGGCGGCCCACTCCCGCAGGAGCCTGAAGAACGCCGGGTCGCCGATCCGCTGCCTGAGCGCGTGGAGCGTCATGGCTCCCCGGGTGTACACCGAGTTGTTGAACAGGTCGTCGGCCCTGGCCCGGCCCGGGGCGTAGCTCCAGATCGGGTCGTCGGCGCCGGCCGAGTGGCTCCTGCGGAACAGCTGCTCGGCGGTGGTCCGGCCCTCGTGCTCGGACCAGAGCCACTCGGCGTAGGTGGCGAAGCCCTCGTTGAGCCACAGGTCCCTCCAGCGCTTGATGCTGAGGCTGTCGCCGAACCACTGGTGGGCAAGCTCGTGGGCGATGATGGAGTCGTCCGGGGCGAACCCGCCGTACATGGGCTTGGTCTGGTTCTCCAGGGCGTAGCCGGCCGGGAAGTCGTCGACCACGCCGCCGGTGGAGGAGAAGGGGTAGGGGCCGAACAGCGTGCTCCAGTGGTCGGTGACCCTGCCCGAGGTGTCGTAGAGGTGCTGGAGCTCGCCGCGGTACTTCGGGTCGACCGCGGCCAGGTTCTTCAGGCCCCCCGGGGTCCTGCCCTGGCGCAGCTCGAACCTGCCCAGCGTCATGGTGGCCAGGTAGCTGGCCATCGGGTGGTTCTCGCGCCACTGGAAGGTCGTCCTGCCGCCGGAGGTCCTGGGCGTGCCGACCAGCTCCCCGTTGGCCAGCGCGGTCAGCCCGGCGGGCACGGTGATCGAGAACTCGTAGCGGGCCTTGTCCGCGGGGTGGTCGTTGCCGGGGAACCAGGTCTTGGCGCCGTTCGGCTGGCAGGTGACGAACGCGCCGTCCTTGGTCGGGATGAAGCCGTACGTGCCGAGGTTGGAGGAACCGCGGACCGGCTTGGGCTCCCCGGCGTAGGTGACCTCGACGGTGAACGCCGCGCCGTTCCCGACGGGGGTCGCCGGGGTGACGGTGAGCTCGGTGCCGCTGCGGCCGAACCTGGCGGGCCTGCCGTTCACGGTGACCCGGCGGACGGTGAAGCCCGACAGGTCGAGGTTGAAGGCGGTCAGCGGCTGGGTGGCCCGCGCCTCGATCCCGGCCACCCCGGACAGGCGCCTGGAGGAGGGCTCGTACCCCAGCCTGAGGCGGTAGCGGTCCACGTCGTAGCCGCCGTTGCCGTCGGTGGGGAAGTCGGGGTCGCCGATCCCGGGAGCGCCGGGCCCGGACTCGCGGTCCGGCGCGGAGATCGAGGCCGACACCGGGGCCGAGGCCGGCATCGGGGCCGAGGCGGAGGCCGGGCTCGTGCCCAGCACGCTCTGGCCGCTCGACGCCGAGCAGGCGACCGTGCCGGCGATGCCGAGCACGCCGAGAAGAGCGGTGGTCGCCGTGGTGGCCGGCCGCTTGGACGCCATACCCTCAAGCCCCCTTCCCCGGCCCGTACGGCCGAGCCAGTGAATGGCACCCTACGCGACCTGCCTGCGCCGATCAGGCGTCTCGGGCAAGCGTCCGGACGCCGGGACCGGACACGGCCCGCCCGTGCGACCGACAAAGTACGAAATGCGGGTTCATCCACCCCGGGGGCGGGTGGCGCAGATCACTCGGGTCCCGGACGCCGGCGTCCACCGGGGTGGCTCCCCGGCGGACGCGGGACCGGGAACGGCCGGTCGATGGTGACCGGCCGTGACGGTGCCGTTCCGGATTGATCGCCCCGAGGGGGTCCTGGCAAAGCCAAGGGCGGTCATCGGTTGTCCCCGGGAGGCGTTACCCGGGACGGTCCGTCCCGGGTGGCACGCGCGGTGCGGGTTGGCGGGTTGGCGGGGTGCGGGTGCGGGTGCGGGTGCGGGTGCGGGTGCGGCTAGAGGTTGCCGCGCAGGTCCTGCTCGCGCTCGATGGCCTCGAAGAGCGCCTTGAAGTTGCCCTTGCCGAACCCGAGCGAGCCGTGCCGCTCGATCAGCTCGAAGAACACGGTCGGGCGGTCCTGGACCGGCTTGGTGAAGATCTGCAGCAGGTAGCCGTCCTCGTCGCGGTCGACCAGGATGCCGCGCTTCTTGAGCTCCTCGATCGGGGCGCGGACCTCGCCGATGCGGGCGCGCAGCTCCGGGTCGTCGTAGTAGGAGGCGGGCGTGTCCAGGAAGGCGACCCCGGCCGCGCGCATGTGGTCGACGGTGGTCAGGATGTCGTTGGTGGCCAGCGCGATGTGCTGCACGCCGGGGCCGCCGTAGAACTCCAGGTACTCGTCGATCTGCGACTTCTTCTTGGAGATGGCCGGCTCGTTGAGCGGGAACTTCACCTTGCGGGTGCCGTCCGCGACGACCTTGGACATCAGCGCCGAGTACTCGGTGGCGATGTCGTCGCCGATGAACTCGGCCATGTTGGTGAAGCCCATGACCCGCCGGTAGAACTCCACCCACTCGTCCATCTTGCCGAGCTCCACGTTGCCGACGCAGTGGTCGATCGCCTGGAACAGCCGGCCGTTGCGGACGGCGGGGGGCGCCACCAGGGGCTCGGCGGCCACGAAACCTGGCAGGTAGGGGCCGCTGTAGTTGGACCTGTCGACCAGGGTGTGCCGGGTCTCGCCGTAGGTGGCGATCGCCGCGAGCACGACCTTGCCGTGCTCGTCCTCCATCACGTACGGCTCCGCCAGCCCCTTGGCGCCCTGGGCGAGCGCGTGCCGGTAGGCCTGCTCCACGTCGGGGACGTCGATGGCGAGGTCGATCACACCGTCGCCGTGCTCGGCCACGTGCCGGGAGACGCCGGTGCCCGGGCGCACCGCGCCCCGGAACTCGAACCGCGCCGAACCCGAGGTGAGCACGTAGGACACCTCGTCGCGGCTGCCGTTCTCCGGGCCCCGGTAGGCCACGAGCCGCATGCCGAACGCGCTGGAGTAGTAGTGGGCGGCCTGCTTGGCGTTGCCCACGGCGAAGACCACGGCATCCATGCCGTTCACGGGGAAGATGTCGCTCATGCCCATACTGTCTGTTTTATTGGGCGACCTGTGCAAGAGTGACTTGAAACTCTGTACAATTTGCCCAGTTACTCACCGGTCAACCTGGAGAATCTGTACACCATGACGATCGACGAGCTCGACGCCCGGCTCATCGCCCTGCTCGCGGCCGAGCCCCGGCTGGGCGTGCTGGAGTGCTCGCGGCGGCTGGGCGTGGCCCGGGGGACCGTCCAGGCCCGGCTGGACCGGCTGTCGGCCCGCGGGGTGGTCACAGGCTTCGGGCCGGACGTCGCCCCCGCGGCGCTGGGCTACGACGTGACCGCGTTCGTCACCCTGCAGATCCGCCAGGTCAGCGGGCACGACCCGGTCTCCGACCAGCTCGCGGCCATCCCCGAGGTGCTGGAGGTGCACACCATCACCGGCGGCGACGACATGCACTGCCGGGTGGTGGCGCGCAGCAACACCGACCTGCAGCGGGTGATCGACCAGATCGTCGACGTCCACGGCGTGGTCAGGACGTCGTCGGTGATCGCCTTGGACACTCCCGTGCCATACCGTGTTCTGCCTTTGGTGGCCGATGTCCCCCGCAAGGCGAGAGGGTAGCCGTACCATGCCAAGCAGGGGCCAGACACCGTTATCCATCGTTTACCCTTGGCGGTCCGTGCAGGTCGCAGGGGGTCTGCGATAGGTCCTACCGGGGGGTCACGCGTGGTGAAGGGTCGGACGAGCGTTTCCAGGAGAAGGATCCTGAAGATCACACTCGTCCTCTTCGGCGTTGTCGTGCTCTCGGTGGCGGGCCTGCTCGGGGTGGTCTGGGCGATGACCCCCATCCCGGACAGCACGCAGCCCGACGCCACCGCGCAGGGATCGGTGATCTACTACCGCGACGGCAGGACCGTGCTGGCCCGCCAGGGCGTCAACCGCAGGAGCGTGACCCTCGACAAGGTGCCGCAGACCCTGCGCAACGCGGTCATCGCCGCGGAGAACCGCTCCTTCTACGACGACCAGGGCGTCTCCCTGAAGGGCACCTTCCGCGCGATGTGGTCCACGCTCACCGGTCGGCAGCTCCAGGGCGGCTCCACGATCACCCAGCAGATGGTCCGCAACTACTACAGCGGCCTGAGCCAGGAGCGGTCCGTCGTCCGGAAGCTCAAGGAGGTCATGATCTCCCTGAAGGTGGACCGTTCCAAGTCCAAGGACTGGGTGCTCGAGCAGTACCTCAACACCATCTACTTCGGCCGGGGTGCCGACGGGGTGCACGCCGCGGCCGGGGCCTACTTCCGCAAGGACCTGAGCAGGCTGACCCTCGCCGAGAGCGCCTACCTGGCCGCCGTGATCCAGCAGCCCTCCAGGTTCGCCGACCCCTCCGGGCCCGACCTGTACGCGGCCAGGGAGCGCTGGAGGTCGGTGATCGACGGGATGGCGGCCATCGGGGCGATCACCTCCGAGGAGGCCGCCCGAGCGACCTTCCCCGCCCTCGCCAGGCCCAGGGCGATCTTCGAGCCCACCGGGCAGCAGGGCTACATGCTCGACCAGGTGACGGCCGAGCTCAAGAGCAGGGGGTACACCGACGAGGTGATCAACCAGGGCGGGTTGAAGATCGTCTCGACCTTCGACAAGAACCTGATGGCCGCCGCCGAGCG
This sequence comes from Streptosporangium sp. NPDC050148, assembly GCF_055586505.1. NCBI lineage: Bacteria > Bacillati > Actinomycetota > Actinomycetes > Streptosporangiales > Streptosporangiaceae > Streptosporangium > Streptosporangium sp. NPDC050148. Next base: position 99,436 of record NZ_JBVJIA010000006.1, read on the forward strand.
CGCCGTCACCTCGGTGCTGCCCGAGGGCACCCCCCGCAAGGTCCGCACCGGCCTGGCCGCCGTCGACCCCGCGACCGGCGAGGTCACGGCCTTCTACGGCGGCCGCGACTACGCCGCCAACAAGTTCGACAACTCCTTCTCGGCCAAGGTGCAGGCCGGATCGACCTTCAAGGCGTACGCGCTGGCCGCCGCCCTCGACAACGGCTTCGGCCTGGAGACCCAGGTCGACGGCAACTCGCCGCTGCGGGTCGCCTCGGCCGACATCCCCAACTCGGGCGGCTACTCCTACGGCCAGATCAACCTGGTCAGGGCGACGCAGAGCTCGGTGAACACCGCGTTCGTCGACCTCGCCCAGAGGGTCGGCCTGGACAAGGTCGTCAAGGTCGCCCAGAACTCCGGGATCCCCGCCGAGCAGCTCGCCCCCCACCGGGGCGCCGCGACGCTCCCACTGGGCGTGGCCTCGGTCAGCGCGGTGCAGAACGCCTCGGGGTACGCCGTCTTCGCCGCCGAGGGAGTCCACCGCGAGGCCCATGTGATCCGCTCGATCACCGAGGCGAGCGGCCGGATCGTGAAGAGCTCCACCAAGGGCAGGCGCGCCTTCGGCGAGCAGGCCGCCATCGACGCGACCTACGCGCTCCGGCAGGTCGTCGAGGCCGGCACCGGCTCGGGAGCCCGCCTGGCCGACCGCCCGGTGGCGGGCAAGACCGGCACCACCGACGAGTCGGCGGCCGTGTGGTTCGCCGGGTTCACCCCGCAGCTCGCGGTGGCCGTCGACATGTTCCGCGACGACAACAAGCCGGTGACGGTCAACGGCAGCGCCCTGTACGGCGGGTCCTACCCGGCGCAGATCTGGCGTGCCTTCATGACCGAGGCGATGAAGGGCAAGCCGGTCAAGGAGTTCAAGGAGCCCTCCAGCTACGGCTACTCCAACCCCTACGGCGACCACGGCTACGGCCAGGAGGACCCGCGGGGGCAGGCGGGCGTCGGCCCGGTCCCCGGGCCCGGCGACACCGGCACCCCCGAGCCGGGCGCCCCGGCCCCGGAGGGGGAGGTCCCGGTCCCCGACCGGGGGCCCGGCGCGGGGGAGGGGCCCGGGGAGTGGCCCGGGGACGGCGGCGACGGTCCCGGCGGCTGGGACGAGGACCGGGGCGACGGCCCCGGCGGGGACGGCGACTTCGGCCTCGACGGCCTGGGCCGCAGGCTGGGGACCTCCCCCGGCGAGGGGTGACCCCTCCCGGGCCGTGGCCGGCCGGGGGGCGTCACGCCCTTCTCACCCGGCCCTTTCGGGGCGCGGCGGGCGCCGGGCCATCAGGCCCCGGCCGCGAGCTCGGCCAGCAGGGCGGCCGGGGTGGTGACGGGCATCCGGCAGGTGAAGCCCCGGCACACGTAGGCCGCGGGCTCACCCCCGACCGGCCCCCGCCCCTGAAGCAGCGGGACCTCGTCCGAGTCGCCCTCGCCCAACGCCACGACCAGGCCGGGCAGCGGGGAGAGCAGCGCGGTCCGGTGCAGGGCCGCGGTCGCCGGGTCACCGGCCGGGCCCACGACGGCCACCTCGACCGGGCCGGAGACCGCCGCCTGGGCCGCGGCCAGCCCCCACCCGGCGAACCGCGCGTGCCGGTCGGCCAGGACGGTCACCGTGCCCAGGGCCGCCTCGGCCGCCTCCCGGTGCCGGGCCGAGCCGGTCAGCGCCGCGTACGACAGCAGCGCCCCGGCGGCGGCGAACTGACCCGACGGGGTGGCGTTGTCGGTGGGGTCCTGCGGGCGCTGGAAGAGGCTCTCGCCGTCCTCGGCGGTGTCGTAGAACCCGCCGGCGCCGTCGGAGAAGCGCTCCAGGATCGCGTCCAGCAGCGTCCCGGCCCGCCGGAACCATCTGACCTCGCCGGTCACCCCGTACAGGGCGAGCAGGCCCTCGGCCAGGTCGGCGTAGTCCTCCAGGACGCCCGCGTTGGCGCCCGCCCGGCCGTCCCGGGAGGTGCGCAGCAGCCGGTCGCCGTCCAGGTGGAGCTCGTCGACCAGCGTGGCGGCCCGCCGCGCCGCCTCGACGAGGTCCGGCCGGTCGAACAGGGCCCCGGCCTCGGCGAGGGCGGCGACGGCCAGGCCGTTCCAGGCGGCCACCACCTTGTCGTCGCGGCCGGGCCGCACCCGGCCGGCCCGCGCGGCCAGCAGCGCGGAGCGCACCCGGGCGAACCGCTCGGGGTCGTCGGGATCCTCCAGGAGCTGGAGCACCGAGGTGCCGTGCTCGAACGTCCCGGTCACCTCGAACAGGCCGATCGCCCAGTCGCCGTCCTCCTCGCCGAGGACCTCGCGGAGCTCCTCGGGCGACCAGACGTAGAACTTCCCCTCCTCGCCCTCGCTGTCGGCGTCCAGCGCGGAGGCGAAGCCCCCCTCGGGGGTGCGCATCTCGGCCAGCAACCAGTCGGCCGTCTCCAGCGCGATCCGCCTGCCCAGCACCGAGCCGGTGGCGCGCCACCAGTGCGCGTAGACCCGCAGGAGCAGGGCGTTGTCGTAGAGCATCTTCTCGAAGTGCGGCACCACCCAGTCGGCGTCCACGCTGTAGCGGGCGAACCCGCCGGCGAGCTGGTCGTAGATCCCGCCCCTGGCCATGGCCTCCAGCGTGTGGACGGCCATGGCCGCCGCGGCCTCCCCGGTCGCCCCGACCTCCCCGGCCTCCTTGCCGGAGTCCTCCCCGGCCGCGTCGTCCCGGGCCGCGCCGACCGCCTGCGCCGCGGCGTGGCGCAGCAGGAACTCCAGGGCCATCGACGGCGGGAACTTGGGCGCGCCGCCGAAGCCGCCCCGCTCGGCGTCGAAGGAGCCGGCCAGGCCGCGTACGGCCCGCGCGAGCGTGTCCGGGGTGGGCAGCGGCCCGGAGGGCAGCGCGGACCGTTCGTTCAGCGCCTCCACGATCTTCGAGCCCTGCTCCAGCACCGCGGCGCGGTCGCCGGTCCAGGCGTTCGTCACCCCGGTCAGCAGGCGCTGGAACTGCTGCCGCGGGAAGTAGGTCCCGGTGTAGAACGGGTGGCCCTCCGGAGTGGCGAAGACCGTCATCGGCCACCCGCCGTGGCCGTTCATGGCCTGGGTGGCGGACATGTACACGGCGTCCACGTCCGGGCGTTCCTCGCGGTCGACCTTGACGTTGACGAAGTGCTCGTTCATCAGCGCGGCCGTGCCCTCGTCCTCGAACGACTCGTGGGCCATCACATGACACCAGTGGCAGGCGCTGTATCCCACGCTGATCAGCAGCGGCACGTTGCGGCGCCGGGCCTCGGCGAAGGCCTCGTCCCCCCAGGGGAACCACTCCACCGGATTGTCGGCGTGCTGCAGCAGATAGGGACTGGTCGCGTCCTTCAAGCGGTTCATGATGACCTCTCTCCTACGCGGTGCGTACGCTCTCCTCGCGAGGTGCGCGGGTCGCGCGTCACGGTTTCTACCCGCAGGGCCCGGCTCACACCTGCCGGTTCCGCCCGCAGGGTCGGCTCACACCTGACGGTCGGGGGCGGGCACGCCCAGCGCCAGCAGGGCGGTGTCGTCGTCCAGGCCGTCGCCGAAGGTGCCGAGCAGCTCGGTCACCGCCGCCACGGCCGCGGGCGCGCCGGCGGGCGACAGGCCGGTGGCGAAGGCGAGCAGGGCCTCGTCGCCGTACCGGTCGCCGCCGGGGAGACGGGCCTCGGTCAGCCCGTCGGTGTAGAGCAGCAGGGTGTCGCCGGGCCCGAGCCGGGTCTCGACGGCGGTGAAGCGGGCCTCGGCCAGGGCGCCGATGAGCAGGCCCTCGGGGGTGTGCAGGTACCGGGCGTCCTCGCCGGCGGCGCGCAGCAGCAGCGCCGGGGGGTGGCCGCCGCTGGCCAGGGTGGCGGTGAAACCGTCGCCGTCCGGGGTGATCACGCCGAAGATGACGGTGCAGAAGCGCATCTCGTCGTCGGTGTACTCCTGGCGCAGCACGGTGTTGAGGGTGCGCAGCACCTCCAGCGGATCGGGGGCGTAGGCGGCCGCGGCGCGCAGCGTGTACCGGGTCAGGGAGGTCAGCGCGGCGGCCCCGGCCCCCTTGCCGCACACGTCGCCCAGGAAGATCCCCCACCGGCCGTCGCCGAGCGGGAACACGTCGTAGAAGTCGCCGCCCACCTGGTCGGGAGAGGCGATGTGGTAGTGCGCGGCGATCTCCATCCCGGGCACGTGCGGCAGGACCGGGGGCAGCAGGCTGCGCTGCAGGGTGGCCACCAGGCGCTTGAGCCGCTCCCGGTCGCGTTCGGCCTCTTGGCGGGCGCGGAGCAGCTCGCGTTCGTAGGCCCGGCGGTCGCGGGCGTCGAAGACGGTCGTGCGGATCAGCAGCGGCCGGCCGTCGGTGTCGGTCTTCAGCACCGAGGTGACCATGACGGGTAATCGGGCGCCGTCCGCGGTCCGCATCTCCAGGGCCACCCCGCCCAGCTCGCCCTGCATGCGCAGCAGGGGCGCGAAGTGGGTCTCGTGGTAGAGCCTGCCGCCGACGGTGAGCAGGTCGCTGAAGCGGCGCCGGCCCACCAACTGCTCGCGGGTGTGGCCGAGCCAGGTCAGCAGGGTGGTGTTGATCTTGACGATCTGGCCGTCCAGGAGGGTGGACAGGTAGCCGCACGGCGCGTGCTCGTACAGGTCCTCGGAGCTGTCCTCCAGCAGCGCGTTGAACAGCGCGACCTGGGACGGGTCGTGGGCACCGGTCTGACGGGGGACGCCCCCGCGATCCGGTGTCACCCGGTACCGGCCGCGAAGGAGGTGATCGCCTCCGCGGTGAGCCGGGGCGCGCTGAGCTGCGGGCAGTGGCCGACGGCGTCCAGGGTCACCAGCCGGCTGCCGGGGATCTGGGCGTGGACGAACGCACCCACCTCGCGCGGGGCGATGGCGTCGCTGGCGCACTCGATCACCAGGGTCGGCACGGTGACCTTGACCAGGTCGGCCCGGTTGTCGGACAGGAACGTGGTCCTGGCGAAGACGCGCGCGATCTGCGGGTCGGTACGGCAGAAGCTGTTGGTCAGCTCCTCGCCCAGCTCGGGACGGTCCGGGTTCCCCATGATCACCGGGGCCATCGCCGCGGACCAGCCCAGGTAGTTGCTGTCCAGCGACTCCAGCAGCTCCTCGATGTCGGCCTCGCTGAAACCGCCCCGGTAGCCGTCCTCGTCGTCGATGTAGCGCGGTGAGGGGGTGAGCAGGACCAGCTTGGCGAAGCACTCCGGCTCCCGCGCCGCCGCCAGCACGCCGATCATGGAGCTGACGGAGTGACCCACGAACACCGTCTCGCGCAGGCCCAGCTCCCGGCAGATGTCCAGCACGTCGTCGGCGTAGCCGTCCAGGGTGGAGTACCGCTCGGGCAGCCAGGCCGACATGTCCGACCGGCCCGCGCCCACGTGGTCGAAGAGCACGACGCGGAAGCGCTCGGCCAGGGCCGGGACCACCAGGCGCCAGAGGTTCTGGTCGCAGCCGAAGCCGTGGGCGAGCATGACCGGCGTCCCGTCCTCGGGGCCGGTGATCACGACGTTGTTCCGTCTGGTCGCGCTCATCCGTGCATCATTTCATCTTTTGTCACGACACCGGGAGCCCGCCCCGGGCTCCGCCGCCGTCCCCGGGCGGGCCGGGCCCCCGGCCCGCGACGATCTCCCCGGCGCCCCGCCGGTGCCTCTGTGCCCCACCGGTGGGTCATCGGGGCTCCGGTACGGCCCCGGGACGGCCTCAGCCGCCGGCGGGGCGCGCCGGGACGAGGACGAACCCGCTCGCCGGGCGGGCCGGGATGCGGTGCAGCGCGATGCGGAGGTCCTGGGCGGGCACCTCGTACTCCAGCCGGGCCAGGCGGACGCTCAGGGCCCGCAGGAGCGCGACGCTGATCGCGTCCCCCGGGCACCGGTGGCCGGTACGCGGGTCGCCGCCGCCCTGGGGGATCAGGTCGAACGAGCCGGGCCGGTGACCGGCGAACCGCTGCGGGTCGAACGTGTAGGGCTCCTTCCACAGGGAGGGGGCGTGGTTCTGGCCGTAGACGTCAAGCAGCACCAGCGAGCCCTCCTCGATCGGCTGCCCCTGCCAGGACAGGTCCCGGACGGCCCTGCCGCCGACGAAGGGGGCGAAGGGGTAGAAGCGGCGGATCTCCTGGGCGAACATCTCGGCGAACAGGCTCTGGTCGTCGACCTCGCGCAGGGCGGCGCGCTGCTCGGGCCAGCGGTGCAGGGCGTGGGCCGCGAACGTGACGTACCAGCACACGGCCACGGTCGGCCGGATCACGTTGAGCAGCTCCACCGCGGCCACGCGCGGGTCGAGGAGCTCCCCGTCGGGGCCGCGATGACCGGCGACCACCGCGAGCGCCGAACTCGCCGGCGCGGAGCGCACCCCGTCCCGCACGTCCCGGACCAGACCGGCCAGCCACGCCTCCAGGCGCCCGCGGGCCGCGCGGGCCCGCCAGTGCCGCGGCCCGCCGGTGGCGAAGCCGTCGACCAGGGCGACCAGGGCGCGGGCCGTGTCGTCCACGTCGTCGTCGGCGACCGGGACGCCGGTCCACCGGGTCACCCCCCGGGTCAGCACCCTGGAGACCTCGTCGAAGAGCACGACCGGCCGCCCGGCGGGCCAGGAGGCCACCGCGTCGGCCCAGGCCGCCACGGTGTGACCGACCAGGTCGCGGACGCCGTCCTCGGTCATGAGCGACATGAACATCGCCTTGCGCAGGCGGTGGTCGGCGCCGTCCAGGGTGTGCACGGCCCCGTTGCCGGTCAGCGTGCTCTTGATCGGGCCGGGCAGGGCGTCGACGCGCCTGATGTGGTCCTCGTCGTAGAAGAAGCGCGCCGCCTCGGGACCGCACAGCGCCGTCACGCGCATGCCCAGCAGGCGCGTGCGGACCACGTCGTTCCCGGTACGGCGCCGGAGGTTCGGCAGCCAGCCGTAGCCCTCGATCAGCAGCGGAAGGGTGTTGTCGAGATCAGGCATACGGTCGTGCATGCCCTGACCCGCCCGCCGAAAACAGCCGGGAGCCGCGGCCGGGGCGACGGCGGGCACGGCGGCCTGCAACACCGAACGGCTCGCCCGGCCGGAGCCGCCGTCCCGGACCGGGGACGGCGGTTCAGCCGAGGACGCCGACCTGGCCGCCGTCGGCGTCGGAGAGGCGATCCGCGGCGACCCCCGGGTCGCCGCGGTCCTGACGGTCCCCAAGGCCCCGCGGGACCCCTTCCAGGGCCTCCCCCAGGGTGTCGCGGAGCTCGAACACCGTGTTCAGGCCCGTGATCCTCAGGGTGCGGCACAGTGACGGCGGCGGGGCGGCCAGCACGAAGCGCACCTGGCGCGCCCGGCATCCCTTGGAGATCTCGATCAGCGTGCCGAGCCCCATGGAGTCGCAGAACGTCATCGGGCTCAGGTCCAGGATCAGGGAACCGTCCCGGAGGAAGTCCCAAAGGTGCTCGACCATGGTGGTGAGGGTGGGGGCGCTGTTCCAGTCCAGTTCACCGCGGACGTGGACCACGGCATGACTGCCCGGCTCGCCCAGATCGACGGTGAAGGCCAGCTCGTCGGAGGGGTGCGTGCCCATCTTCTCCAGTCCTTCTCGCGTGTCCCGCCCTCCATTGTGCAGCCGGATCGGATGAACGTCTCGCAGACCCCCGGACGGGCGCGACGGCCCCTCGGATGGTGTGCTCGGGGCACTTCGGGCGTAGGCTCACTGGGCGTGGATCTCGACTTCGTCTGTGCGCACGCCGGAAGAGCGGCCTCCGGGCTGACCCGGCGTGATGTTGCCCGTGCGCTGCTCGCCGTGCCGTCCGGTGTGGCGCTGGTGGCGCTGCCCGACCTGAGAAGGGCGATGCTCGCGGCGGGCAACCCGCTCTCGGCCCCGTTCTGGGACTCGGCCAAGGCCACGCTCAGCGCGATCGAGTCCGGCGGTGCCACCGTGGGGGACGTGCAGCGCTGGATGGAGTCCACCGGCACCGAGCCGCTCCTGCTCACCCGGAGCTTCTTCGTCTGGCCCGAGGAGGACGAGCGCGGGCCGGTCGGCGAGGAGATGTTCCGCAGGCTGGTGGCCCACCTGGAGGAGAAGGTCGCCGAGGGCGAGATAGACCCGGACGCCCTCGCCCGGGGCGACGAGGAGGCCAGGGAGGCGTACGCGGACCTGCAGGAACGCTGGCTCACCGGGCCGCTGCCGGACGGGCGGATCCCCGGCGCGGCCGTCTCCGACGAGCAGGACGAGGAGCTCTTCGCCGCCTGGGACGAGGAGGAGGCGTTCGCCCTGGGCGAGCTGCGCCGCATCCTGGCCGAGCTGCCCGCCCCCGAGCGTCCGGCCAGGGACCTCCGGGTCGCCGCCGCGCGGCTGCGCGAGATGCTGGACAGGCCCGGCTATCCCGGCAACGTGCTGCGGGCCTGCGCCGGGTACGAGGAGGAGCCGCTGCCCACCGACGACGAGGAACTGTGGATGACCGTCACGGCGGGCATCGCGGGGCCGATCTCGGACCTGCCGGAGGAGGACGACCGGGTGGAGGTCTTCTCCGACCTGGAGGGGGAACTCGGCCCGGAGGACGCGGTGCTGGCCGCGCTCTGCGCGATCCACCACGCCGACTGGCTGGCCGTGGTCGCGGCCCTGGCCAGGCGCGGTCCCGGGGTGCTGGCCTCGCCGGAACGGATCGCCCGGCTCATCGCCGAGTCCGAGGACATCGACGTCGACATGGACGAGCCCGAGGACCTGGACGCGGCCGAGACGCTCTTCAGCTCGGTCACCCCGCTCTGGGCCTGCCTGGGGATCGTCGACCGGACCGAGGTGCTCACCCCGCTGGGGCACTGGGGCCTGCCCAAGGCGCTGGAGCGGGCCTGGTCCTCGACGGACGCCCTCGGCGACTGACGGCCGCGGGAGCCGGGTCCTTCCGACCGGCGGCGGGGCGGATCAGGTCTGCGCGGTCTCCTCGTCGACGAGGTCGGCGTATCCCTCCGGGACCAGGTCCCGGTAGGCGGGGTGCCGCCGGATGTAACCGGCGATGAACGGGCAGAGCGGCACGACCGCCCGGCCCGAGGCCCGGCTCGCGTCCAGGGCCGCCGAGGCGAGCCGTCCGCCCAGGCCCCTGCCCTCGAACGCGGGCGAGATCTCGGTGTGGGTGAAGATGATCTTCCCGGCCCGGAGCCGGTACGCGGCGAATCCCGCGGCCGTGCCGTTCACCGTGATCTCGAAGCGGGAGGCCCCGGGGTCGTCGGAGACGGCCACGCCGCCGGAAGGGGCGCCGGGGCCGGTGGTCTCGGCCATGCTCGTCCTCGAAGCTGTCGGCCCGGCCGGAGCCGGGGTCAGGGAGCGGTGGTCGGGGCCGAGGGTGCCGAGGGCCCCGGGGGCACCTGAGGGGCCGTAGAAGCGGTGGGCCCCGTGGACGCCGGGGGCTCCGCCGGCCCGGTGGAACCGTCGGCCCCGGCGTCGTTCCGCCGCTGCCTGAACTCCGCCTCCGAGGGGACCTCGATCCTGGAGATCTGCTTCCTCATCGACTTGACGAGCATGTACAGGGCGAACCCCAGCCCGGCCACGACCAGGAAACCCAGCAGGCCGGGACTGACGTCACCCGTGGGGCCCGTAGGGGCGGTTTCGAATGCAATCACGGCTCAAGTCTGCCACCGCCCCTTCGCGGTCGTGTCAGTGGCAGGCGGGCGAGACCGTGTCCGCGTGGATGCCGGTGAACAGGTCGTTCTCGGGAAGCTCGACGTCCACGAGCGAGCGGGCCAGGTGGTAGTCCTCGGTCGGCCAGATCTCGCGCTGCAGGTCGCGCGGGCAGACGAACCAGAACCCGTCCGGGTCCACCTGGGTGGCGTGCGCGAGCAGCGCCTCGTCGCGGGCCTCGAAGTAGTCCCCGCAGGGGACGCGGGTGGTCACCGGCCACTTCTGCGGCCGGTCCTCCCAGCGGGCGATCCAGTCGGCGTACGGGGAGCCGATGCCCCGGGCGTTCATCGCCTCGTGCAGCGCCTCGAAGCGGTCCTTGGTGAAACCCATGTGGTAGTAGAGCTTCAGGGGCTGCCAGGGCTCACCGGTGCCGGGGTAGCGGTCGGGGTCACCGGCCGCCTCGAAGGCCTCCACCGAGACGCGGTTGGTCATGATGTGGTCGGGGTGCGGGTAGCCGCCGTCGTCGTCGTAGGTGAGGATGACGTGCGGCCGGAACTCCCGGACGGCCGCCACCAGGGGCTCCGAGGCGACCTCGATCGGCTGTACGGCGAAGCAGCCCTCGGGCAGCGCCTCGTTCTCGTCCTCGGGCAGGCCGGAGTCGACGAACCCCATGAAGCGCTGCCGCACGCCGAGGATCTCGCGGGCGCGCTCCATCTCCAGCCGCCGGACCTCGGCGATGTTCTCCAGGATGTCGGGGCGGTCCATCTTGGGGTTCAGGATCGACCCGCGCTCGCCTCCGGTGAGCGTACAGACCAGCACGTCCACGCCCTCGGCCACGTAGCGCGCCATGGTGGCGGCGCCCTTGCTCGACTCGTCGTCGGGATGCGCGTGAACGGCCATCAGCCTGAGCGGTGCACTCACGGGCTCGGTGTCTCCTCTGTGTCGGTCACGCTCTTCGATGTCACCGGCCGCCGCGCGGGCGGACGGCCTGTCCGGCCGTGCCCCCCGCGCCACTCCGGCGCCTCGTCCCGCGTGCCCTCGGCTTACGTCACTCCGAAGAAAGGTTAGTTTCTCCTGGGCGGTCGCGAGGGCGACACCCCCGCGAGGGACAATCGTCTCGGATAACACCGAGGTAGTGCAGGGAGATTCCGTGATGGCCACCAGCGAAGCCGAGAAGGGCCGTCAGGACGGTCCCGTCCTCGGCAGCCCGGGCGACTTTCCCGACCGCCCGGAGCGCCGGGGGCGCCTGGTCGTGCACGTGGTGATCGCCATCCTCTGCGCGGTCTGCGCCGGGGGGTGGGGGTACGTGATGTGGGCGTCGAAGGGGAATACGGAGGTCTTCGAGCAGGTCGTGACGTTCGACGTCAGCCGCGGCGATTCCGTGCGGATCACCTTCGAGGCGTACAAGCCGGCGGATCGCTCGGCGCGCTGCCGTCTCCGGGCCATGGACGTCGACCATGTCGAGGTGGGCAACAAGGAGGTCGGTATCCCCCCTGGTGAGGAGCATGTCCGGCTTACCGAACGGCTAGAGACCAGTGCCCAGGCCACTTCCGTCGATGTCCAGTACTGCTATCTCGTATAGTGAGACATTTGGGGAGGCGGTGGAGGGCTTAACTTGTTAGCCTTTCGAGATTCGTCCGACCGCAACCCCCTGAAGCAGCATGCCCCCTAGAGGAAGCAAGGAGAACCCGTGGCCGACTCCCACAACGAGAGCGTCACCTGGCTCACTCAGGAGGCGTACGACCGCCTGAAGGCTGAGTTTGAGCACCTCTCGGGGCCCGGGCGCGTCGACATCGCCAAGAAGATCGAGGCAGCCCGCGAAGAGGGAGATCTGAAGGAGAACGGCGGCTACCACGCGGCCAAGGACGAGCAGGGCAAGATGGAGGCGCGCATCTTCCACCTCCGTCAGATCCTGGACAACGCCAAGGTCGGCGAGGCGCCCCGTACCGAGGGCGTGGTCGGCCCCGGAATGACGGTCACCGTGCGTTTCGAGGGCGACGACGAGGAGGTGGCCTTCCTGCTGGCCTCCCGTGAGGAGAGCGGCGCCCCGATCGACGTCTACTCGCCCAAGTCGCCCCTGGGTGCGGCGATCAACGGCAAGAAGATCGGCGAGAAGGCGACCTACACCATGCCGAACGGCCGTTCCAACACGGTGGAGATCCTCGAGGCGGTGCCCTACATCGGCAACTGAGCCGCCGTGTCCCGCCGTCTCGCACCTCGCTCCTGAGCCGCGCGTCCGTCCTCCACGGATCCGCCGGGACCTCCGTCCCGGCGGATCGTCACGTATCGGGACGGCCGCCGGACTACACATCCGAAGGTCGTGCCGGTGACCGGCCGTGAGGCCGCGCCGGCGACTGGACCGAGGAGAGGAGGATCGTGAGGAACGAACGATCCCCTCGACGAGGGAAGGAGCCGGATAAGAGCGGCCTCACCGCGACGCGCAGCGTCGCCATGAACACGGCTAAACACTAATAAGGCGCTTTTCGCGAGGTTCGCGTACATTGTGGCGCGGGGTGAGGCACTCTCGTAGGGCTGGGTCATCGGGGAAGGGAACAAAGTCGTGTTCTATCGGCGGCCGCGCGTCTCCGATCTGATCCGGGAGGCCCGTCAGGACCTCGCCTACCGTCCCCGTCTCGGCCCCCGGCACCCGTACCACCCCTACCGTGACCCCCGCGCCGCCCGTCTGCGGTGGCTCGTGCCGGTCGTCGCGGTCATGACCGTCAGCGTGCCGGCCGCCGGCCTGGTGATCCTCACGCAGATGCCGGAGACCGAACGCGGGACCGTCGTGATGCGCAGGTCCGTGGCCACCGCGCCCGCCGCCGCGGCCGAGCCCGCCCGGGGCGGGACGGCCGCGACCGCACCCGCCGCACCGTCGTCCGCACCGTCGTCCGCGCCGTCCCCGGTGGCGCCGCTGACCGCGATGCGGCAGCCGCACCTGTTTGTCGTGGCGCCCCGGTCGCTCGGCGACGACGTGGTCGCCAGGATCACCCGGCTGGCCGGGGTGCGGGCCGTGGAGCGCGCCGACGCCGCGGAGGTGGTCCTGGACGGCAAGCGGGTGCAGACGCTGGGGGTCGACCCCTCGACGTTCCGCGCGTACACCCCCAGGCCGACCGCGCGCTCGGACCGGCTCTGGAGGAACGTCTCGGCCGGCGAGGTCGCCGTCTCCTTCGTCCTGGGCAGCGACGGGGGCATGCCGCTGGGCAAGACCTTCACCACCGCCGGGCGGAACCTGCGTGTCGGCGCCTACGCCACGATGGGCATGGGCGCCATCGACGCGGTGGTCTCCCGCCAGACCGCCCGAGCCCTGGGCATCCCGGAGAACAACGCGCTGGTGGTGAGCGCCCCCCGCGCCGACTCCGCGAAGCTGCGCCGCGCCCTGCTGCGGGTCCTGCCCAGGGGCGGGCAGGTCGCCGTGATCAACCCGGTGCTGACGGCGCCGCGCCGTACGACCTGGTCGGCGGGGTCGTTCATGACCACCGCCCAGCTGCACACCGCGCTCACCGCCGCCGCGGGCAAGGTCGGCCGCCCGTACGTGTGGGGCGCCGAGGGTCCCGACAGCTTCGACTGCTCGGGCCTGGTCCAGTGGGCGTACGCGCAGGCGGGCATCAAGGTGCCCCGGGTGACGCACCAGCAGTTCGTCTCGGGCCCGCAGATCCCGCTGTCCCAGGCCCAGCCCGGCGACCTGCTGTTCTGGCGGCACGACCCCACCAATCCCGGGTACGTCTCGCACGTGGCGATCTACTGGGGCGGCGGCAAGATGCTGCACGCCCCCAGGACCGGGGACGTGGTCAAGCTCGTCCCCGTCAGCACCCGTAACTTCGCCGGGGTCGTACGGATCAGCCCGCAGGTCGCCGCCCGCGTGCGCTGACCCGGCGGTGCCGCCCCGGCGGCACCGGTCTGTTCCCGGCGTCCGCCGGTGCGCCCGTACGCGGCGTCCCCCCCGTCCGGGCCCGTCCCCGGATCCGAGCGTGTCGCGCTCTCCGTCGTGCGCGGCGCGAGGCTGGTCTCGTCGGACGTAGCGTTGTAATCTCCATTACATGGAAAACAGTAAAGCGGTCGAGCAGCTGCGCGGCTGGTTCTCGGGAAGACTGCCCGCCGACTGGTTCGACGGCGAGGTGCAGATCGTCCTGGACCGCGAGGAGATCACGGTGATCGGCCGGCTCCGGCCTCCCGCGCTCGGCGACGACGTCTCCGAGGTCGAGCGCGCCGCCGCGTTGGAGGGCGGCGTCCTGCGTTTCCGCGAGGAGACCAGGGAGCGGCGGATGGAGATCGCGGTGGAGGCCGAGCGCCGCTTCCGCAGGAAGGTCTCCTGGGGGGTGGTCGCGGGCGAGGAGACAGTGATGTTCACCACACTCTCCGTGCCCGTCATGACCCGCCTGCGGCAGTCCGAGCGCCGGGTCCTCGACACCCTCGTCGCGGCCGGGGTGGCCCGCAGCCGCAGCGACGCGCTCGCCTGGTGCGTGCGTCTGGTGGGCGACCACACCGACACCTGGCTGGCCGATCTGAGGGACGCCCTCCAGCACGTCGACCGCGTCCGGGCGGCCGGGCCCGGCGTGAATTCCTGATCCTGGTCAGCGGAAATGGCCGAGAAATTGGTCTGAACCTTCCGGCCCATTGGTTTAGACCTTTCTCATTGGCCTATACCACTGCCGGGAGGGCTTTTTTTAGTCGCACTTCTTCTGGGTAGGGCCTTCGAAACCACGCGACTCCTTCCAGGTCACGCGCTGTCGGTGATGATCGGGAAGGGACGCCGGGACGTCTTACCGCTGAATTCAATGGTCTATGCCAATTGGATCGGAAGCGGTCGTGTCGTCAATGATGATTTGGCCGCGAGAAGTGCAAAGGAGCCCACGTAGTGTCCGTTACCGTAGATGTGACCGCCGCCCCGACCGGCCATGCCGAGCTGGCCGAGTGGGTCAGGGAGATCGCCGAACTGACACAGCCGGACCGGATCGAATGGTGCGACGGCTCCGAGGCCGAATGGACCCGCCTGACCAACCTGCTCGTGGAGCAGGGCACCTTCAAACGCCTGGTCAAGCGGCAGAACAGTTTCTACGCCGCCTCCGACCCCGGCGACGTCGCCCGGGTCGAGGACCGTACCTACATCTGCTCCGAGCGCGAGGAGGACGCCGGGCCGACCAACAACTGGATCGCCCCGGCCGAGATGCGCCGTACCTTCGGAGAGATCTTCAAGGGCAGCATGCGCGGCCGGACCATGTACGTGGTGCCGTTCTGCATGGGCCCCCTGGGCGGGGAGATCTCCCAGCTCGGTGTGGAGATCACCGACTCGCCGTACGTCGTCGTCTCGATGCGGGTGATGACCCGGATGGGCGAGGACGCCCTGCGCCTGATCGAGGAGCGCGGCTCCTACGTCAAGGCCGTCCACTCGGTCGGCGCCCCGCTGGAGCCCGGGCAGCCGGACGTGCCCTGGCCGTGCAACACCACCAAGTACATCAGCCACTTCCCCGAGACCCGGGAGATCTGGTCCTACGGCTCGGGCTACGGGGGCAACGCCCTGCTCGGCAAGAAGTGCTACGCGCTGCGGATCGCCAGCACCATGGCCCGTGACGAGGGCTGGCTGGCCGAGCACATGCTCATCCTCAAGCTCACCCCGCCGTCGGGGGAGACGCGCTACATCGCCGCCGCGTTCCCCAGCGCCTGCGGCAAGACCAACCTGGCCATGCTCCAGCCCACCCTGCCGGGGTGGAAGGTCGAGACCATCGGCGACGACATCGCCTGGATGCGCTTCGACGCCGAGGGACGGCTGCGCGCCATCAACCCCGAGGCGGGTTTCTTCGGCGTCGCCCCCGGCACCGGCGAGTCCACCAACGCCAACGCGGTCAGGACGCTCTGGGGCAACAGCATCTTCACCAACGTCGCCCTCACCGACGACGGCGACGTGTGGTGGGAGGGCCTCACCGACGAGCCCCCGGCGCACCTGACCGACTGGCGGGGCCGCGACTGGACGCCGGACTCCGACGAGCCCGCCGCGCACCCCAACGCCCGCTTCACGGTCCCGGCGGCGCAGTGCCCGACGATCGCGCCCGAGTGGCAGGACCCGGCGGGCGTGCCGATCTCCGCGATCCTGTTCGGCGGGCGCCGGGCCAGCGCGGTCCCGCTGGTGACGGAGGCGCTGAGCTGGCAGCACGGCGTCTTCATCGGCGCCGGGATCGCCTCGGAGAAGACCGCCGCCGCCGAGGGGAAGGTGGGCGAGCTGCGCCGCGACCCGTTCGCGATGCTGCCCTTCTGCGGCTACAACATGGGCGACTACTTCGCGCACTGGCTCAGGATGGGCCGCCGCGAGGGCGCCGAACTGCCGCGCGTCTACTACGTGAACTGGTTCCGCAAGGACGAGCGGGGCAGGTTCGTCTGGCCCGGCTTCGGCGAGAACACCCGCGTGCTCAAGTGGATCGTCGACCGCCTCAACGGCCGGGCGGAGGCGGTGAGCACCCCCATCGGGCTGCTCCCCGCCGAGCTCGACACCGAGGGCCTGGACGTCTCCGCCGAAGACATGCGGATGCTGCTCAGCGTCGACGAGGAGGTCTGGAGGCAGGAGGCGTCGCTCATCCCCGCCTTCTTCGAGACCTTCGGGGACCGCATGCCCAAGGAACTCTGGGAGGAGTACGAGGCCCTGGTCGCCCGCCTGGGCTGACCCGCCCCCGCCTCCCGCGTCCCCCGCCTCCCCGCCCCGGCCGGGAGGACACCCGCGCCCGCGTCCGGCCCGCGTCCTCCGCGCGCCGGGCGCGGGCGCGTGACGTACCGGCGCCCGACGGGCGGACCGAGCGAGAACGCGCAGGTGAGAACGGGTGGACGGGGCGGCCGGATGTCGCTCGCCTTCCGGTGAGCGACGTCTCACCGGGCCGCCGTCGAGCGGCGACGAAACTTCTGCCAGGCTGTGCGCGTCTACCTGTGTACCGGGACGTCACCCCAACGCCCCACCTTCCCCCGAGGAGGCGGACATGTGGTCCCTGTTGTTCGTCGTCGCCGTC
The DNA here is from genome assembly GCF_055586505.1 of Streptosporangium sp. NPDC050148. Taxonomy (NCBI): domain Bacteria; kingdom Bacillati; phylum Actinomycetota; class Actinomycetes; order Streptosporangiales; family Streptosporangiaceae; genus Streptosporangium; species Streptosporangium sp. NPDC050148. Next base: position 115,981 of record NZ_JBVJIA010000006.1, read on the forward strand.
GCCATCGGCCTGGTCGTCGTCCTGACGGCCTCGGCACTCAGCCGTGAGCAGCGGCGGGTCCGCTCGGTCATGGCGGGTCACGGCGCCGGACCGCCCACCCCCTACGAACTCGCCTACCTCTCCGGCGGACCGCGACGCGTGATCAACACCGCGATCGGCCTGCTGGCCAAGGCCGGGGTGATCCGGGTCTCGCGCGGCGGCCTGGTGAGCCTGGTCGCCGGAGCCCCGCCCTCCCCGGACCCCGTCGAGTACGCCCTCATGGAGGCGCTCCACCAGCGCGGCGGCTCCGTTCCGCTGAGCGACCTGCGCCGCGCGGTCTCCGACGGGAAGGCGCTGGAGGGCCTGCGCTACCGGCTGCTCGGCCTGGGCCTGCTCGTACCGGAGAGCGCGCTCGACCACGCGCGGAGCCTGCTGAACCGGCTCCTGATCGCCACCGTCGCCGCGGCCGTCTTCACCGCGGGCTGCCTGCTCGCCGGGCCCCGCGGGGTCGGCGTCCTCGTGCTGCTGGTCGGCGTCCTGTCGACCGTGGTCGGCCTGTCCACCTACTCGCGGCAGAAGCGGGCCCTGCGCGACGCGCTGAGCCGCAGCGGCCACGACGTGCTGGCGGCGGCCCGCAGGACGCACGTGCGGGGCGTCCGGTCCGCCACGCCCGACCTGGCCTTCGCCGTCGGTTTCCCGGTGGCCCTGTACGGGTTGAGCGAGCTGAACGAGCCGGGCCTGCAGGACGAGCTCCAGCGCCAGGACCCGGGCGGCTCGTCGGGCGGTTGCGCCTCGGGCGCCTGCGGCGGCGGTTCCTCCGGCTCGGGGGACGTCACCTACGGCGGCGGGGGCGGCGACATCGGCTCCGGTGGCTGGGGTGACTCCGGCGGCTCGTCCGGTGACTCGGGAGGCTCGTCCGGCGGCTCCAGCTGCGGTGGAGGAGGCGGCTGCGGCGGTGGCGGCGGGTGCGGTGGTGGCTGAGCACGCGACGCTGGGGGTGGGCATCGGGTGGCGGCCCGAGATCGACCTGACCGTGGAGCGCCTGCCGGGGATCGACTTCGTCGAGGTGATCGCCGAGAACGTCCACCCGGGCCGGCTCCCGGAGTCGCTGCGGGTGCTGCGGGCCCGCGGGGTGCCGGTGATCCCGCACGGCGTCGGCCTGGGCATCGGCGGCGCCGAACCCCCCGACCCGCGCCGGTTGGCCCACCTGGCGGACTGCGCGCGAGCCCTGGAGGCGCCGCTGGTCAGCGAGCACCTGGCCTTCGTCCGGGCGGGCGGCATGGAGGCCGGGCACCTGCTCCCGGTCCCGCGCACCCGGCAGGCGCTGTCGGTCATCGCCGAGAACGTCCGGCGGGCGCAGGAGGCCCTTCCGGTCCCGCTGGCCTTGGAGAACGTCGCGGCGCTGTTCGGCTGGCCCGAGGACGAGATGACCGAGGCCGCCTTCCTCGGCGAGCTGGTGGAGATGACCGGGGTCGGGCTCCTGGTCGACGTGGCGAACCTCTACACCAACCAGGTCAACCTCGGCCTGTCGGCCACCGCGGCGCTGGACGGCCTGCCGCTCGCCGAACTGGCCTACGTGCACGTCGCCGGGGGGCATTCCCGCGACGGGCTCTGGCACGACACCCACACCGCTCACGTCCCCGACGACGTGCTGGAGATCCTCTCCGAGCTGTGCGCGCGGGTCGATCCGCCCGGTGTGCTGCTCGAATGGGACGACGACTACCCCAGTGACGGCGCGCTGGAGGAGGAGATGGCCCGGATCCGCGCCGCGATGACCCGTGCCTGAGGACGCGCCCGCGCCCGTGTCCGCACGGAAGGACGGGTCCGGCTCCGGGAGCGACGCCCGGGAGGCGCTGGCCGGGGCGCAGGCGGCCCTGGTGGCGGCGCTGGTGGCCGGCCGGGAGGCGCCCGCGGGGTTCGACCGGGATCGGCTGCGCGTCCAGGAGACCAGCCTGATCGCCAAGCGGCGCAGGACGGTCGCCAGGCTCCGTCCCGACCTGGTCGCCTCGCTCGGCGACGACTTCGCCGCGGAGTTCCGCGCCTACGCGCGGGGCCGTCCCAAGCCGCCGGGCGGCTCGCACGCCGACGCCCACGACTTCGCCGGCCACCTGCGGGCCGTGGGACGGCTGCCCGACCCCGACGACCGGGAGCCGGGCGTCCGGGAACCGGCCGCCCGGGAGCCCGGCCTCCGGAGGTCCGTGACCGCGTCCCGGCTGCGGTCGATCTTCACCCGCCGCCGGACCGGGGGCTGACGTTCGGGCTCGCGGGTTCCGGCCCGCCGGTTCCCAGGATCGCCGGAACCGGAACCGGAACCGTGAAACTCCACCTCTTCGCCGTTCGTCGTGATGGGTACGGAGAACCTCACGCAGCGGCACCGTCCCGGAGGTCGTCATGTCCGCTCTTCAGATCACCCTCGTCGTGGGCGTCTCGCTGCTGGCGGTGGCCGGGCTGATCGCGATGCGCCTGGCCGCGCACTCCTCCCGCGTCTACGAGGGCCCTGAGCTGACCCCGTACGACCTGGCGCTGCTGGCGGGCGGGCCCGCGCGGCTGGCCGACACCGCGCTGGTCTCGCTCACCACCGCGGGGAGTGTCCGGGCGCGGCGCGACGGGCGGCTGTCCCGGGTGTCCGGCCGGGCGGAGCGGGTGGACCACCCGGTGGAGGCCGAGATCCTCGCGATGGTCGACCGGGAGGCCGACGGCCTGCCGGTCTGGACGATCAGGGGGAGGGTGATCTCGGGACCGGCCGTCGAGGCGCAGGTCGCGCGGCTGCGCGAGCTGGGGCTGATCGACCCCCCGGGCTCGGGCCGGGCCGACCCCACCCACCCCAACCGCGCGGGCCAGGCCGCGCTGGCCCATCACCGCCTGCGGTACCGCGAGAACAGGACGCTGCCGCCCCGGCCCGGCGAGCGGGCCGTCCGGGACCGGCCGGAGGTCGTCGACGTCGCCCTGTACGGCCTGAGCCGGATGAGGGACGGAAGGCTGTCGGAGACCCTGTCCCTGGACGACCCCCGCCCCGCGCCCCGGCCCGCGCCCCGCTCCCGCCACAGCCGCCGCGGGGGTCACGGCGGGGGCGACGCGGGGGTGTACGGCGGGACGGCCGCGGGGACCCACGGCACGGGGGACGGCGGCTGGGGCCCGTCCGGCGGTGACGGAGGCGGCGGGGGCAGTGGGGGTGGTGGGGGTGGTGGGGGCGGCGGAGACGGCGGTGGTGGCGGAGGCGGGGGCGGCGGGGGTTGCGGAGGCCCCTGAGGGGACCGTCCGGCCGGTGCCCGATCGACCGGCCCCGCCCGGCTCGGCCAGGTCCTGCCCGGTTCGGCCCTGCCCTGCCCGGCGGGGGCGCGGTCGGTTAGGTTGGGCCGGTACCTGATCGGGCGCCTGCATCGGAGTGGCCGTGGTGAAGATCGTCGACCATGGGACGTGGCCGCTGCGGCCCGAGGACGAGGACCCGCACCCGGCCGGTGTCGAACCGCTGTGGAGCGAGTCCCTCTACCTCGACTTCGCGGCCGCCGACGGCTCGCTCGCCGGTTACGTCCGGCTGGGCCTGTACCCCAACTGGAACCGCGCCTGGTACTGGGCGTGCCTGGTCGGCCCCGGACGGCCCACGGTGCTGCTGGCCGACCACCACGTCCCGCTTCCCGGCCCGGATCTGGCGGTGCGGGGCGCGGGGTTCTCCGCCACCCACGACGTGACGCTCCCCATGCGCTCCTTCCGGCTCACCCTGGACGCCGGCGCGGCGCTCGTGCCGGACGACCCCGCCGCGGCGTACGCCCATCCGGACGGCACCGCTCCGGACGGTGTTCCCGGGAGCGCCGTCCGGCACGGGACCGCTGCGGAGGACACCGCCCGCGACGACGCCGTCACGACCTCGCTCGCCTTCGACCTGGAGTGGACGACCGTCGGCGGGGTCTATCCCTACGGGTTCCTCCCGCGCTACGAGATCCCCTGCGAGGTCGCGGGGACGGTCCGGGCCGGTGGCGAGGAGATCGCCTTCTCCGGGTACGGCGAGCGCGACCACAGCTGGGGGGAGCGCGACTGGTGGCGGACGTCGTGGCTGTGGAGCTCCGGGCGGATGGACGACGGGACGTTCTTCCACGGCATGCGGGCCAACGTCGGCTTCGAGATGCCCTGGCCGTGCTTCACGGTCCCTCCGGGCGGGGAGATCGAGCACCGCGAGGGGTTCACCGCGGCGAGCGAGTTCGGTCCGGACGACCTCCCCTCCCTGGCGCGGCTGGAGGTGCCCGGGATGCCGATGACGGCGGTGCCGCTCGCCTTCGCCCCGGTCGCCATGACGTCGCCGGACGGGGAGGTCGCCCGCTTCCCGCGTGCCCTGTGCCGGTTCGAGGCCGAGGACGGGCGCGTGGGGTACGGCTGGACCGAGTGGCACCAGCCGCCCGGCTGGCGGGGACATGGATGGCGTTGATCACGTTTTGAGGGTCTGAGCCGGGGATACCCTCTCTGAGGTGGGGGGACTGCGTTGTCTTGATGGTTCTTATCTGACCGTTACGCCGGTGGTGTGCCGGGACGGTCTCGGCACGCCGTACGAGATCACGCTGGAGCTTCACCGGGACGGCGCGCTCTACGGGACGGTGGGCGAGCGGTGCGGCGGTCTTCTCGCGGGCCTGGCCCGCGGGGTCGCCGAGGCGCGCGCCGGCCACCAGGCGTGGTGGCCCGACCCCGACGACCGCTTTCCCGGCGAGGCGGAGCTGTTCGCCCTCCGCTACCGGGCCAGGAACGGTGTCGTCGGCGGGGGTGAACTGCGCTGCCGGTTGCGTACCGTCCCGCTGTGGGTGCCCGGACGGCGCGGGCCGGCCGGGGAGTGGCGGCTCACCAGGCGGGCGGTCGTGGAGGCCGGGGGCGACGGCGGGACGGGCCTGCGCGCCGTGCTGACCTCGGCCGAGCTGGGGGCGTTCGTCGAGGGGATCGTCGCCGAGGCGGAGGACGGCCTGGGGCCGTACAGACCGGGCAAGCCCGCCAGAACCCTGTAGAGGGGGCGGAGGGGTCCGCGGGACGGCGATAATTGCCTGTCAGCGCTCATTCATGGCGGGTGCTGAGGGAGGGGCTCCAATGGGAGTGCGCGATCTCGTCTATCGGTTGTACGAGCGCCGGCTTGAGGCGAAGCTGTCCCGCCAGAGGGAGATGGCTCCCCGGCACGTGGGCGTGATCGTCGACGGCAACCGGCGCTGGGCTCGCTCGATGGGCATCGACGACGTGAGCCGCGGGCACCGCAAGGGCGCGGACAAGATCTCGGAGCTGCTCGGCTGGTGCCGCGAGGCCGGGGTCGAGGTCGTCACCGTCTGGCTGCTGTCGAGCGACAACATCAACCGCTCCAAGGACGAGCTGGACCTCCTGATGAAGATCATCGAGGACGTGGTCCAGGAGCTGGTGGCCGACGGATGGCACATCAAGCCCATGGGAGCGCTCGATCTTCTTCCCGATCGCACGGCCCGTGTCCTGAAGGACGCAAAAGAGGCGACATCACATCGTCCCGGTTTGATTGTGAACGTTGCCGTTGGGTATGGAGGAAGGCGTGAGATCGCTGATGCGGTGCGCTCCCTTCTCCAGGAGCACGCCAGCAAGGGCGCGAGCATCGAGGAACTCGTGGAGGTCCTCGACGTCGAGCACATCGCGGAGCATCTCTACACGCGCGGCCAGCCCGACCCGGATCTCGTCATCCGGACCTCGGGGGAGCAGCGGCTCTCCGGCTTCCTGCTCTGGCAGAGCGCCCACTCCGAGTTCTACTTCTGCGAGGCCTACTGGCCCGACTTCCGCAGGGTGGACTTCCTCCGGGCCCTCCGCTCCTACGCCGCGCGGCACCGCAGGTACGGTTCCTGAAACACCGCATGAACGGCCGCTTTCGGCTGGTCTAAACCAGTTGGAAATCGGTCAATCAGGACGTACCGTAAGAAGTAGGAGAGCACAGCTCGCCTACGCCGGAGAGGGCCCGCCTTTGCGTCACGAATCGCTGAGGAGGGCCGGCCGACGGTCCCCGCTCGGTGTTCTCGTGGGCGGGTCCAGGGCCGGTCCGCATCCCAGCTCATGGCAGGGCGCCGTCATTGGTGCCCGGGGGAGAACGCGTGGCAAACCCTTCGTCCTCACCCACGTCGCCGGCAGTCAAGCGGCGCACGTACGTCCTGGACACCTCGGTGCTCCTGGCGGATCCAACGGCGATGAGCCGTTTCGCCGAGCATGAGGTCGTCCTCCCGATCATCGTCATCACCGAGTTGGAGGGCAAACGCCACCATCCAGAGCTCGGATACTTCGCGCGCAAGGCGCTGAGGTACCTCGACGACCTTCGGGTGACCTACGGACGTCTGGACGAGCCCATGCCGATCGGCGAGGGCACCATCCGGGTCGAGCTCAACCACAGTGACCCGTCGATCCTGCCGGTCGGTTTCCGGCTCGGCGACAACGACACCCGCATCCTGACCGTGGCGAGGACCCTCGCCGCCGAGGGCAAGGACGTGGTGCTGGTCTCCAAGGACCTGCCGATGCGGATCAAGGCCGCCTCGATCGGCCTGTCCGCCGAGGAGTACCGCGCCGAGCTGGTGGTCGAGTCCGGCTGGACCGGCATGGCGGAGCTCCAGGTGACCACGGAGGACGTGGAGACCCTGTTCGAGCACGGCACCGCCGACCTGGACGAGGCCCGCGACCTGCCGACGCACACGGGTCTGCGGCTGCTGTCCAGCAAGGGGTCGGCGCTGGGCCGGGTGCTGCCCGACAAGTCGGTGCGGCTGGTGCGCGGCGACCGCGAGATCTTCGGCCTGCACGGCCGTTCCGCCGAGCAGCGGATCGCCCTGGACCTGCTGATGGACCCCGAGGTCGGCATCGTCTCCCTGGGCGGCCGGGCGGGCACCGGCAAGTCCGCGCTGGCGCTGTGCGCCGGCCTGGAGGCGGTCCTGGAGCGCCGCCAGCACCGCAAGGTCATCGTCTTCCGTCCCCTGTACGCCGTGGGCGGCCAGGAGCTGGGCTACCTGCCCGGTTCGGAGAACGAGAAGATGGGGCCGTGGGCGCAGGCCGTCTACGACACCCTGGGCGCGGTCACCACGCCCGAGGTGATCGAGGAGGTCATGGACCGGGGCATGCTGGAGGTGCTCCCGCTCACCCACATCCGCGGGCGCTCCCTGCACGACGCCTTCGTCATCGTGGACGAGGCGCAGTCGCTGGAGCGCGGGGTGCTGCTCACCGTGCTGAGCCGGATCGGCGCCAACTCCCGGGTCGTGCTCACCCACGACATCGCCCAGCGCGACAACCTGCGGGTGGGCCGGCACGACGGCGTGGTCGCGGTGGTGGAGAAGCTCAAGGGCCACCCGCTGTTCGCGCACGTCACGCTGACCCGCTCGGAGCGCTCGCCGATCGCGGCGCTGGTGACCGAGATGCTGGAGGACATCACGATGTGACGCCCCTCCCGGTGCCGGGGCCCGCCTGCCCCGGCGCCGGGAGACGTCCGTCTCCTCACACCGGCTTCGCCGCTTCGCCGTGGGCCGCGCGCGACCGTACGGGGCCGTCAGGGCGGCAGCCGGACGCCCGGGGCGGCCAGTCCCCGGTACTCGAAGCAGGTGCGGTCGCCCATCGACTTCGGGGTCCCCGGGAAGAGCCGGGTGACCTCGACGCTCCAGATGCTCTCCTGCTTGTTCTGCCGGATGGTGCAGGTGATCTGGGCGAGACCCGCCTCGGAGATCTCCCCCTCACCGGTGATGATCACGTTCAGCCGGTAGCCCCGGTTGTCGTCCGGCTCGTTGCGCTTGTCCCCGGTGCCGACGTTGTCGCCGTAGCGGGTCGTCTTGGTGTCGTAGTGGCTGAAGTCGTTGAGCGCGCTGGTCAGCCCGGTCTCCGGGGGCTGCCTGCCGGCCCGGAACAGGGTGTCGACGATGTTCTTGGCCGAGTCGGAGACCACCGGGATCTTGGAGGGCACCAGCCTGCCGCCCTTGAGCAGGTAGACGGTCACCCAGGTGGGGCTGTAGCTGATCACCGGCGGGCGGCCGTGGTCCTGGACGTCGGTGGGGGAGATGCCGCACCCGGCGGCCACCAGCAGCACGACGAGCAGGCGGGCCAGGCCCGCGGCCGGGGAACGACGCGGACGGGGGCCTCCGGTACGGGAGGTCCCGGTGCGGGAGGCTCCGGTGCGAGAGGCTGCCGTACGGGGGGCTGCGGTACCGGGGACTGCGGCGGAGGCGGGAACGGATCGCGAGGGGACGGCGCTCATGCGGGGGGCAGCCAGACCGTGAAGAGCGTTCCGGGGTGCTGGGCGCGTACCGAGATCGTGCCGCCGTGCAGCTGGGCGTTGGCGCGGGCGATGGAGAGTCCCAGGCCGCTGCCGTCCCCGCGGGCCCCCGCCTTGTAGAAACGGTTGAACACGAACGGCAGGTCCTTCGCCGGAATGCCCTTGCCGTGGTCGCGCACCTTCACCTCCAGGCCGTTCGGGGTGCTGCGGGCGGTCACCAGCACGGGGGGCTCCCCGTGGCGCAGCGCGTTGCCGACCAGGTTGGCCATGATGACGTCGAAGCGCCGGGGGTCGAGGGGGAACGACAGCCCCTGCGGCACGTTCACCCGCACCTGGTCCGTCCAGCCCCGCATGGCCAGGCAGTCGCAGACCGCGTCGACGATGTTCACGGTGTCGACGTTCAGCGTCGCCGTGCCCGAGTCGAACCGGCTGGCCTCGATGAGCTGTTCCACCAGGGTCCGCAGCCGGGCGATCTCCTGCAGCACCAGCCGGACCGCCGCGGCGGGCTCGCGCGGCAGCCGCTCGGCCTCCTCCGAGAGCATGTCGGTGACCGCGGTCATCGCGGTCAGCGGGGTCCTCAGCTCGTGGGAGACGTCGGCGACGAAACGGCGGGACATCGCCTCCAGCGAGCGCAGTTCGAGCACGCTGCGCTCCAGGGCGGCGGCGGTGTCGTTGAACGTGGCGGTGAGCTCGGCGAGCTCGTCCTGGCCGTGCACCGGCAGGCGGGTGTCGAGATGGCCTGCGCCGAGCGCGCGCGCCGCCGAGCCCAGCCGCCTGACCGGCAGCAGGACCCGCCGGGCCGAGGCCAGTCCCAGGGCCAGCGCGATGATCAGCATGGCGCCCCCGGCGAGGGCCAGCGGCTGGCGCAGGTCGCTCAGGAGCCGCTGCTCCTCGATGAGGGGGGCGAACACGAAGACGGTCATCCCGGTGGGCTGGGCGGTGTGGATGGGCTCGATCCGCCAGACCGGCGTGCCGATGAGCAGCCACATGTCGCCGTCGATGAGCTGCCGCTTGGCGACCAGCCGCTGGGTGGCCCGCACCCCCAGATCGGCGGGGACGTCGCTGATCCCGAAGTCGCCGTCGGGGTAGAGGTAGTCCTCGTAGCGGACCACCACCCGGCCGCCCTGCGGTCGCAGGCTTTTCTGCAGGGCGCTGATCTCGTCGTCGGTGGGCGGGCTGTCCCCGGGCCAGAGCGCGCCGATCGGCACCCTGATCCCCTCCAGGGTGTCGCGTACGTCGCTCACGGCCACCTGCTCGGCACGGTCGATCATGCGGCTCTTGACGAACTCGTAGCCGATCCCCGCGACCAGCGCGGAGGCCGCGACGGCGATGACGGTGAAGGTGAAGACCAGGCGGACGCGCAGGCCGGTGTGCGTGCGTCTCACGGCGGGCTGAACCGGTAGCCGAATCCCCGTACCGTGTGGATGAACTCGGGCTCGGCGGGGACCGCCTCGATCTTGGCGCGGACCCGCTGGACACAGGCGTCGACCAGCCGCGAGTCGGCGACGTGGGTGTGGTCCCAGACGGCGCGCAGCAGGTACCTGCGGTTGAGCACCTGGCCGGGATGGCGGACCAGTTCGAGCAGGAGCCGCAGCTCGGTCGGGGTGAGGTGGACCTCCCTGCCGCCCAGCACGACCTTGAGCGCGCCCCGGTCGATGACCAGGTCGCCGAAGGTGATGCGGTCGGAGGCCACCGACTCCATCCGGCGCAGGACGGCGCGGATGCGGGCGTCCAGCACGCGGGGCTCGACCGGCTTGACCACGTAGTCGTCGGCGCCCGCCTCCAGGCCCACGACCACGTCGAGGTCGTCGCCCCTGGCGGTGAGGAGGATCACCGGCAGCTGGTCGAGCCTGCGGATGCGGCGGCACACCTCGACGCCGTCGATGCCGGGCAGCATGACGTCCAGGATGGCGATCTCGGGCCGGCGGACCTTGACATGCTCCAGTGCCTCCTCGCCGCTGGCGTAGGAGGTGACGGTGTGACCCTGACGGGTGAGCGCGAGCTCCAGCCCGATCCGGACCGCGGGGTCGTCTTCGACGAGGAGGATGCCTGCCACCGGGTGGACCTTCTCCCAAGGCTTGATGGAACTGCAGGGTCACAAAACCCTGACATAGCGCAAACAGTACCTGAATGAGGTGGTCAGACCGTGAATCGAGCGTTCGTAGATCGCCTGGCCCGCTACGAGGACCCTAGAGTAAAGTGTGAGCAAAATCACGTCTTCTTTTTCGCCGGTCGTAAAGCGGCCGTGGCCTGGCCTTAGTTCGAACGCGTCCGCGGCGGCGGGGACGGGATGCCGACCAACTCTCGCGTTCCGGTTGCGGACCACCCCCCCTGGCACGGCAAGCTCATAGGTCGTGAGTCCAGGATCACAGCAACTGAAGGAACGCTCGGCGTCCCGCGCCCGCCGTTCGTCCCGCAGGAACGCCGCGAGCCCCGGGACGAAGGCGCTCAGGGGACGTCCCTCCAAGCCGGTGCTGATCTGGGGCGGCGTGCTCCTGCTCCTGGTCGGGGGCGGCGCGTTCACCGCCTACACCGCCGTGCAGAACGCCTCGGCGCCGCCCGGCAAGCCGCTCACCCTGGACGAGATGGCGCAGGTGCTGGGCCCCGACCCGTTCGGCTCCGACATGAAGTCCGACGCGCTCAAGGCCCAGGCCGCCCAGGCCCTCAAGGCCGACCGGCTGGCCGCCCGCCGGGAGAACCGCGAGCCGCTCAGCCAGGTCAAGATCGTCGACAAGGCGCCGGGCGGCGGAGGCTTCAACCCCCAGGCGCTCCCCCCGGGCACCTCCAACCCCACCGGGAACCGGGCACTGGGCAAGCAGATGCTGGAGTCCCGCGGCTGGGGCGACCAGTGGGGCTGCCTGGAGAAGCTCTGGATGAAGGAGAGCGGCTGGAACGAGCGCGCCATGAACACCTCCAGCGGCGCGTACGGCATTCCCCAGTCCCTGCCCGGTCACAAGATGGCCAGCGCGGGAAGCGACTGGCAGACCAACGCGGCCACCCAGATCGAGTGGGGGCTGACCTACATCAAGGGCCGCTACGGCACGCCCTGTGGAGCCTGGGCCCATTCCCAGGCCAAGGGCTGGTACTGAGAGCCCAGGAGTCGGCAAGTCTGACCGTCCCGCGCCTCCGCGCCCCGCACCCTGGGCCGCATGGACGTGAAGGTCAGCGTGGTGGTGCCGGTACGCGACCCCGGTGACGGTGCCGACGCCTGCATCCGCTCGGTGCTGGACCAGTCGATGGCCCCCGAGGAGTACGAGGTCATCTTTGCCGACGACGGCTCCGAGGACGGCACCGGCCGGCGCCTCGACGCGGTGGCCGCGGCGCGCCCCAACGTCCGCGTGCTGCACCTGGAGCGGACCGGCTCGCCGATGCGCGGCCGCAACGCCGCCCTCCTGGCCGCCAGGGGCGAGTACGTCTACCTGCTCGACCAGACCGACCGGCTGGAGCGCCCCGCCCTGGAGCGGATGTACCGGCGCGCCCTGGAGACCGACGCCGACATCCTCGTCGGACGGCTGACCGACGACCGAAGGCCGCCCTCGGCCGTCTTCGACGCCGACCGCGAGCGCGCCGACGTGGTCAAGGACCGGCTGCTCACGCTGCTCACCCCGCACAAGCTCTTCCGCAGGACCTTCCTGATGGCCCAGGGACTGACCTTCCCCGACCCCGGCGGGCGCCTGGCCGAGCAGGCCTTCGTGCTCCGCGCCTACCTGCGGGCCAAGGTCGTCGTCGTGCTGGCCGACCCGGTCTGCTGCCACGTCGCCGAACGGCCCGACCCGCCCGAGGACCCCTACGTCTGGGCCGCCGAGCTGCGCGGGCTGCTCGACATCATCGACGAGGAGGTCCCCGAGGGGGGCCGCAGGGACCGGATGTACGCCCAGTGGTTCCGCACCGCGGTGCTGCGGCGGCTCGGCGGGGGCAGGTTCGTCACCTCCCCGGCGAACCGGGCCGCCACCTTCGCCACCCTGCGCGAGCTGGCCCTGCAGCGCTTCCCCCCGCGCCTGGACGCCCTGTTGCCGGTGCAGCTGCGGGCCCGCGCCGCGCTGCTGCGCGCAGGCAGGCTCGACGAGCTGGTCGCGCTGGCCGGGGCCATGCGCGACACCCGCCTGCAGGCCGATCTGGAGCGGGTCGCCTGGGAGGACGGCGCGCTCGTCATGGCGCTCACCGTGGAGATCACCCAGGCCGACGGCACCCCGATGCGCTTCGTCCCCTACGGCGACGACGGCCTGCTCTGGGAGCCCCCGGTCCGCCTCGACGGGCTCCGCCTGGCGCCCGAGCTGGCCGACGTCAGCCAGGCCGCGGCACGGGCCAGGTTCGAGGTCTACGCCAGGCACGAGGAGACCGGTGACGTGCACCTGCTGCCGGTGGACTGCTCGATGATCCGCTGCCGGCACGACGGCGGGGTCAGGCTCCAGGTCACCGGCACGGCCCGGCTGGACGCGGAGGCGGCCGCCGGTGGCGGCCCGCTGCCGGCCGGGCTGTGGGAGCTTCACGTGCGCATGTACGGGGCCGCGCGCCAGGCCCGTACCCGGGTGACCGGGTCCCCGCTGAGCTGCGCCGGGACGGTCGTCGGCCGCTCGGAGCGGCTGGTGGTCCCCTGGTGGTCGCCCAGGGGCGAGCTCGGGGTGTGCGTGGAGCCGCGCTCGTTCCCCGAGTCGATCGCCCTGGTCTCACCGGCCGCCACGGCCGTCGGGCCGCGCGGGCACGCCTTCGTCGTGGTACCCGTGCCGTACGTGCCGCCGAGCGGGGGGCCGCCCGCCGAGCTGCTGCTGCGGCAGACCACGGGACGGCTGCAGGAGATCGTCGCGCCCGCTCTGGTGGAGCCGGGCGTCCCGGGCGAGCTCGCCGGACGGCTGGTCGCCAAGTTCCCGACCCGCCTGACCTACCGCGAGGAGTTCCTCTCGCCCGGCCGCTGGGCGCCGTTCCTGCGGATCGACGGCAGGGAGACCCCCCTGCGGTTCACGGTGGCCATGAACCGGGGCGGGCGGGTGGAGATCCGCGAGCCCGTACCCGACGGCCCGCCACCGCGCCGCCGTCCGCTGCTGAGGCGCCTCGCGCTGCGGGTGCCGGGGGTCAGGAACGCGGTCCGGGCGACCCGCACCGCGCAGCGGCGGTACATGCTCGGCTGAGGGTCGCCCGGCGGTGCGGTGCGGTGCGGCGCGGCGCGGTGGGGGCGGTGCGGTGGGGTGTGGCGGTGGTGGGGTGGTGTCACCCGCTCAGCCGGCACTCGTTGGACAGGTCGCCGGTCGAGGGCCTCGGCAGGGTCGCGCTCGGCGGCGGGCTCTGCCTGCGCTCCACCCAGCCCTCCAGGGTCTCGAACGCGCTGCGGAAGCACGGCAGCAACGGGCGCAGCCGGTCGGGGTAGGCGGCGTAGAGGCTGTCCACGTGGGTGCCGTCGGTGATCCGGTAGTAACGGAACGGCCGGTGCCCGCCGACCATGTCCGCGTAGACGTCGCTGGAGCGGGAGATCGGCAGCAGCGAGTCCAGCGTGCCGTGGATCGTGATCAGCGGTTTGCCGATCCGGCCGGTGAGCCCGATCTTCCGCACCGCCGCGTACGGCTTGCGCGCGTCGTAGTCGTAGTCGGTGTCGCAGGCCGGGGTGCCCGAGGCGCAGAAGGGGGTGCCCGCCTCGGTGTCGCCGTCGAAGGAGGGGTCGAGTTCCTCACGGTAGAGGCGCTGGGTCAGGTCCCAGTAGTACTGGTGGTGGAACGGCCACAGGAACTCCGAGCCGCGGGCGAACCCCGCGTCGTACATCGCCTGGGTGTCTCCCGCCGGGTAGGCCCGCAGCGCCGGGGGCAGGTAGTTGATCAGGTTGTCGCCCTTGACCCGCCAGAGCGTGCCCTCCCAGTCGATGCCGCCGTCGTAGAGCCAGGCCCGGTTCTCCAGCTGCCAGCGGACCAGGTATCCGCCGTTGGAGATGCCCGCGGCGTAGGTCCGCGCGGGGAGCCTGCCGTAGCGCTGGGCGACGACGGCCTTGGCCGCGATCGCGATCTGCGTGACCCGGTCGTTCCACTCGGCGATCGCGTCACCGGGCCTGCGGCCGTCCCGGTGGAAGGTGACGCCGACGTTGCCCTTGTCCGTCACCGCGTAGGCGTAGCCCTTGGCCAGCGCCCAGTCGGAGATGGTGAAGTCGTTGGCGTACTGCTCCCGGTTGCCCGGGGTACCGGTGACCACCAGCCCGCCGTTCCAGTCGTCGGGCAGCCGCAGCACGAACTGCGAGTCGTGGTTCCAGCCGTGCGTCGTGTTGGAGGTCGAGGTGTCGGGGAAGTAGCCGTCGACCTGGATGCCGGGCACGCCCTTCGGGTTGACCGCCCCCGCCGGGTGCAGGCCCGCCCAGTGGGCCGGGACGGTGTGCCCGGAGACGGCCGTGCCCGCCGTCGTGAGGTCGTCCAGGCATGCCTTCACCTGGCGCTCGGCACCCGGCACCGCCACCCGGTCCAGCCGGGCACAGTGCGCCGGTGAGGCCCCGGCACTCGCCGCAGGCGCTCCGGCCAGTGCCACCAGGGCGGTGAGGCCGACGACGGCGAACCCCGCGGCCGCTCTGACCCGTGAGGCCGCGCCGGTGACTGGACTGAGGAGGGAAGGAGCGGAGCGGATGAGCGACGAGGGAAGGAACCGGGTTCGAGCGGCCGAACCGCGACGCGGAGCGTCGCCATTGATACTGCACATCAGATTTCTCTCCGTACGGTTCAGCGGGTGGTCTTGGTCTTGTCGCGGGTGCCGATGGTGACGAGATCGCGTCCGCGGGTCTCCCGGGAGACGTACACGGTGATCAGGGTCAGCACGGCGGCTCCGGCCACGTACAGCATGACCGGCAGCGAGGAGTCGTAGCGGTCCAGCAGGGCGACCGCGATCAGCGGGGCCAGGCCGCCCGCGACGATCGAGGCGAGTTGCGAGCCGATCGACACGCCCGAGTAGCGCATCCTCGTGGCGAACAGCTCGGAGAAGAAGGCCGCCTGGGGCCCGTACATGGCGCCGTGCAGGACCAGTCCGACGGTCACCGCCAGCGTGACGGCGGCGAAGTTCCTCGTGTCGATCAGCGGGAAGAACGCGAACGCCCACAGGCCCACCCCGGCGGCGCCGAGCAGGTAGACCGGCCTGCGGCCGAGCCGGTCGGAGAGCGCGCCCCACATCGGGATCGAGACGAAGTGGACGGCCGATCCGATGAGCACCGCGTTGAGCACCACGCCCTTCGTCAGGCCGGCCGTGGTCGTCGCGTAGACCAGCACGAACGCGGTGAGGACGTAGTAGGAGACGTTCTCGGCGAAGCGGGCGCCGATCGCGATCAGCACGTCCCGCCAGTGGTGCCTGAACACCCCGACGATCGGCATCGACGGGGCGGGCTCGGCGTTGGCCACGGCCTGCTGGAAGACCGGCGACTCGCTGATGGTCAGCCGGATCCACAGGCCGATCAGCACCAGCACGCCGGAGAGCAGGAACGGGATCCGCCAGCCCCAGCTCAGGAACGCCTCGTCGCTCTGGATCGCGGCCAGCAGGGCCAGCACCGCGGTGGCCAGCAGGTTCCCGCCCGGCGCCCCCGCCTGCGGCCAGGAGGCCCAGAAGCCGCGGCGCTCGGCGTCGCCGTGCTCGGAGACGATCAGCACCGCGCCTCCCCACTCACCGCCCAGCGCGAAGCCCTGGACGAGCCGGAGCGCGGTCAGCAGCAACGGGGCCGCGACGCCGATCGCCGTGTGCGTGGGAAGGCAGCCGATCAGGAAGGTCGCCGCGCCCATCAGCATCAGGCTGAGCACCAGCAGCTTCTTGCGGCCGAGCCGGTCGCCGTAGTGCCCGAAGACCAGCGCGCCCAGCGGCCGGGCCACGAACCCCACCGCGTAGGTCAGGAACGCCAGCAGGGTGCCGACCAGCGGCTCCGACTCGGGGAAGAACAGCTTCGGGAAGATCAGCGCGGCGGCGGAGCCGTACAGGAAGAAGTCGTACCACTCGATCGTGGTGCCGATCAGGCTGGCACCGACGATCTTGCCGATGGGGGTGCGGGTTTTCTCTGCCATCTCACTCACCAGGGGTCGCCGTTGGGGGGTTTCGGCAACCGTACGGAGTGACGTGTGTCACTCCTATGGGCGTGGCCGCCATAGCCTTCCGGTGACCTATGTGGACGGCCGGATCGGCGGGTCCGGGCTGAGAAGATCACGGGCCCCCGCGTCCTGTACGGCCTGTCCGCTCCACGGCCCCGGGCCCGTGCGGGACCGGTCTCAGCCGCTGAGGCGGTGCAGGCGCAGGGCGAGCTGGATCTCCAGGGCCCGGTCGGGGGACTGCCAGTCCTCGCCGAGAAGCTGCCCGACCCGTTCCAGCCGCTGGGTGACCGTGTTGACGTGGATGTGCAGGCTCTCGCTCGCCCGCGACAGCGAGCAGCCCGTACCGAAGTACGCGTCCAGCGTCCGCACCAGCGCCGTGCCCCTGCGGGCGTCGTAGTCGATCACCGGGCCGAGCGCGGAGGCGACGAACGTCCCGATCTCGCGCCCCTCGCCGACCAGCAGGCCGACGAAGCCCAGCTCCTCGGGACCCGCCCCGTCCCCGGAGCGCCCCAGCGCCACCAGCGCGTCGGCGCAGCGCTGCGCCTCCCGGTGCGCGGCGGCCACCTGAGCGGGACCCCGTACGGGACCCCCGGCGCCCGCCGTGGCCGGGTGGCCCAGCGAGGCGCTCAACTCGGCCGCCACCCGTTCGGCCACCGGACCCGGCCGGGACCCCGGCAGCAGCAGGACCACCTCGTCACCGCGCTGGGCCGCCAATCCCTGCCGCAGGGCCGCCTGTGAGGACGCCCAGAAGGCGGCCCGGTCACGCCCGCCGCCGTGGCGGACCACGACGACCACGTGGTCGGTCCCCAGGTTCACCCCCACCCGCCGGGCACGGTCGGCCAGGCCGTCGAGCGCGGGCCGGGAGATCAGGTCGTCGAGCAGCTCTCCCCTGACCCGGCCCTCCGCCTCGGCCACCGAGCGCCGGAACAGCAGCAGCAACGCGGTGACCAGCGCGGCCCGCTCCAGGATGCGCTGGTCGGCGTCGGACACCTGGCCGCCGACGCGCAGCACCAGCGTGCACAGCGGCTCCGCCCCCACGTCCACCGACGCGACCAGCAGGTCCCCCCGCCGCACGGTGCGCCCCAGCGTCCTCGACGACCGCGCCGCCTCCGCGATCACGTCCGCCGTCGTACGCGGCCCGGAGGGCACCCGGCCGGACGATCCCTCCCTGGTACGCGGCCCGGACGTCCTGTCCTTCGTACGCGACTCGGAGGGCGCCTGACCGGGAGCCTCCCCGGCCAGCACGCCCGCGTCCCCGGCGATCGGGTGCCCGGCGTCGTCGAGCACCGTCAGCGAACCTCCCAGCACCTCGGTCACCACCGCCGCCACGTCCTCGACCCCGCCGCCGCGCAGCACCAGGCCGGTCATCCGGTCGTGCGCGAGCGCGGCGCGCTCCACGGCCTGGCTGTGCGCGCTCACCTGCCGGTTGGCCTCGCTGAGCTCGTCCAGCGCGTTCCTGGTCTCCTGCAGCAGCCGGGCGTTGTCGATCGCCACCGCCGCGTGCGCGGCCAGCGAGCCCAGCAGCGCCACCTCGTCCTGGGTGAAGGGCCGCACGCTCCGGTTGGCCGCGAACAGTACGCCGATCACCCGGGCGCCCAGCTTGAGGGGCACCCCCAGGATGGCGACCAGGCCCTCCTCCAGTACCGCGTCGTCGATGTGGGTCTTGTGCCGGAAGCGCTCGTCGGCGAAGTAGTCGGCCGTGGAGTACGGGGTGGCGGTCTGCGCCACCAGCCCGCCGAGTCCCGCCCCCATGGCCAGCCGCAGCGCCCGGAACTTCGCCGACACCGAGCCGTCGGTCACCCGCATCCAGGTGTCGCCCCGCTCGGGATCGTGCAGCGTCATGTAGGCGGTGTCCGTACCGAGCAGCTGCCTGGCCCGGTGCACGATGGCCTCCAGGACGGCGTCCAGGTCACGCAGCCCCGCCAGGTCGCCCGCAGTGTCGAACAGCGCCGACAGCTCCGCCTCGCGCTTGGCCCTGCGCCGCAGCAGCGCCCGGACCCTCAGCGCGACGAGCTTGGCCTCCTCCAGCTCCGCCAGCTCCCGCGCATCGGCCCCCCTGCCGCGCGCCTCGAGGACGGGCCCCTCGAACTCCACGGCCGAGGCCTCCCTGGCGAGGAGTTCGAGGAAGATGGTGTTGTTCGGCGACGCTGTGTTGGCTGGCGACGCTGTCGCGTCGCGGTTCGGCCGCTCGGACCCGGTTCCTTCCCTCGTCGAGGGGAATCGTTCGTTCCTCACGATCCCCCTCTCCTCAGTGTTCATGGCGACGCTTCGCGTCGCGGTTCGGCCGCTCGGACCCGGTTCCTTCCCTCGTCGAGGGGAATCGTTCGTTCCTCACGATCCCCCTCTCCTCAGTCCAGTCACCGGCGCGGCCTCACGGCCAGTCACCGGCGCGGCCTCACGGCCAGTCACCGGCGCGGCCTCACGACCGGTCACCGGCGCGGCCTCACGGGGGCGGGGCCCCTGGGACGGCTTGGGCGGCCTGTTCGCGGTGACGGGTGGCTCGTGGTGTCCATTCTTGACTAGCGGGCGGTCCAGCCGCCGTCCAGGGGTAGGGAGACGCCGGTGATGGAGGAGCTGTGCGGGCCGCAGAGGTAGGCGACGAGTTCGGCCACCTCGGCGGGCTCGATCAGCCGTTTGACGGCGGCGGGGGCGAGCATGATCTGCTCGACCACCTCGTCCCTGCCGATGCCGTGGGTCTCGGCCTGCGCGTCGACCTGGTTCTCCACCAGGGGTGTACGGACGTAGGCGGGGCTCACGCAGTTGGAGGTGACGCCGTGCGCGGCGCCCTCTAGGGCGATCACCTTGGAGAGCCCTTCCAGGGCGTGCTTGGCGGTGACGTACGCCGACTTGTAGGGAGAGGCGCGCAGGCCGTGGACCGAGGAGATGTTGACGATCCGGCCCCAGCCGCGCTCGTACATCCCCGGAAGGGCCTGCCTGGCCAGCAGGAACGGCGCCTCCACCATCACCTTGAGGATCTTGGAGAACACCTCCGGGGGGAACTCCTCGATCGGGGAGACGTGCTGGAACCCGGCGTTGTTCACCACGATGTCCGCGCCGGACGGGATCCTCCCGACGAAGTCCGGCTCCGACAGGTCCGCCACGACGGGGGTGCCCGAGATCTCCGTGGCGACCGTGGCCGCGGCCTCGGCGTGGACGTCGACCACCACCACGTGCGCTCCGGCGGCGGCCAGCCGGTGCGCGCAGGCACGCCCGATCCCGCTGCCCGCTCCGGTCACCACGGCCCTGCGGCCGGATAGGTCAATCATGCTGCCGAATCTAAGCACGCCCTGGGTTCCGGCCCATGTCGCCCGTCCCCACAGTGCGCCGTACGCCTATGTGGCGGACAGCCGCTCCGATCCGGCTCTCCAGGCCGCCGGACGTGGGGACCGCGGTGGTGAAGGGTCGCGAGCGGATCAACGCCTCAGAAGCCATCGCTTCGCCAGCGACCAACGTGCGCGGGCCGTCCACTGATCGAGTTGGTCCCCGGCGCTCCTCACGTTCGGGTCTCTGGGTCCCCAGACCCTTTTGAGCACCGGTATCAGGGCTGCGAACCGGTCGCGGGCGCCGGCCGCGTCTCCCGCCTCTCCCGTCCAGGCGGCGAGGTTGAAACGAACGGTCAGCGTGGTCGGATGTTCGGGGCCCAGGGCCTTTTCGGCCACCGGCAGCAATGCGGCGAGCTGGTCCATCGCACCGGCCGCGTCCCCGGCCTCACCCATCCACCTGGCGAGGTGGGCGCGGACATCCAAGGTGACCTGGTGTTCAGCGCCCAGAACGCGCTTGATCACCGGAACCAGCATCGTGAATTCGTATCGGGCACCGGCCGCGTTTCCCGCTTCTCCGGTCCAGCGGGCGAGGGCGCAGCGGGCGTCCAGGGTGGCGAGGTGTTCGGGGCCTGAAACTCGTTCCAGGACGGGGATCAGGGTTGTGAACCGGTCGCGGGCTTCGGCCGGGTTTCCCGCTTCTCCGGTCCAGCGGGCGAGGGCGTAGTGGGTGTCCAGGGTGGTGGGGTGTTCGGGGCCCAGGACGCGTTCGAGGGCCGGTATCAGTGCGGTGAACCGGTCGCGGGCGTCGGCCGGGTTTCCCGCTTCTCCGGTCCAGCGGGCGAGACCCCAGCGGATTTCCAGGGTGATGGGGTGTTCGGGGCCTCGCGTCCGTTCGGCCAGGGGCAGCAGGAGTGCGTAGCGCTCTCGGGCCTCTGCCGCGTCTCCCGCCTCTCCGGTCCAGCGGGCGAGACTGATCCGGATCCCCACGGTGGTGCGGTGCTCCGGACCCAGAGCTCGTTCGGCCGTCGCCACCAGTGAAGTGAACCGGTCCCGGGCGCCTGTCGCGTCCCCTGCCTCTCCGGTCCAGCGGTCGAGCTGGGCTCGAGCGTACAACGTGATCAGGTGTTCGGAGCCCAGGGCCCGCTCGGCCAGTGGCAGCAGTGTCGCGAACCGGTCCCGGGCGCCAGCCGCGTCCCCTGCCTCTCCCACCCAGTAGGCCAGGTTCAGCCGGATGTTCAGCGTGACGGAGTGGTCGGGGCCCAGCGCCTTTTCGGCCACCGGCGCCAGTTCCGCGAACCGGTCGCGGGCGCCGGTCGCGTCTCCCGTCTCTCCTGCCCCGTGGGCCAGGTTGGCGCGGGCGTCCAGGGTGGTGAGGTGGTCGGGACCCAGGAGCCGTTCGACCAGTGGTGTCAGCGTCGCGAACCGGTCCCGGGCGCCGATGACGTCTCCCATCGCCCCCACCAGGGAGGCGAGGTCGACGCGGGCGGTCAGCGTGTCCTCGTGCTCGGGGCCCAGGATGTCGTTCAGGGCGGTGTGACGCCGCTGCAACACGGTCCGGGCGGTGTGGTGGTCGCCCAGGACGTACAGGTAGTCGACGACGGAACCCATGGCGGGGGACTCGGGCGTCAGGACGGCGAGGGCGTGGGGCAGCAGCCGGGCGTAGGCGGGCCAGGAGGAGGGGTGCTCGGCCTCCTCGGGGATCGCGGCGCCGAGCAGGGCGGCCGCGGTGGTTCTGTCGGCGGCGTGCTCCTCCCGGGTCAGGCCGTCCACGACGGAGGCCCGGACCCGGTGGTCCATGCTCACGGACAGGCCGTCCGGCGACAGGCCGATCACACCGTCGGAGGCCAGCGTCTCCAGCGCGCCGCCGAGAGCGGCCTCGTCGGCGTCCTCCAGCCCGTTCAGCACGGTACGCGGCAGGTCGTCGGGCGCGTAGCAGGCCAGGATCCGCAGCACGCGGAGCGCCAGGGGATCGGTCCGCTCGATCCGTTCGCGCGTCTGCGCCCAGGTACGGGACGCGGCAGGAGCGGCGTCGGTGCGAAGGGGTGATCCGGGCGGGTCGTCCGCCGGGGACAGGGGAGTCGACACCGGTCAACCTTGTCGCCTGCAGGCGATATCACACCAGTATGTGGTGAATCCGTTATCTCGTCCCGACGGACGGGGCCGGCCGCCCGGTGTTCCCCGGGGGGTGAAGGGACGGTCTTCCGGTGTCGTCCGCCCCAAGATCGTTCGGCGGGTGAAGCGGTGTCAGATGGTGACCGGGTACATCAGCGTCAGCTCGTCGCCCGGGAGGCCGCGGATGCCCCAGTTGGTCTTGGGGGACTCCATGATCATGATTTCCAGGTCCTCGGCGGCGAGGTCGAGCACCTCACCGGCCCGGGTGAACAGGGCACGGATCAGCTTGCGCTTGGCCTCGTCCGACCGGCCGTTGAAGCAGACGATCTCCACGATGAGGTACCGCTCGCTGCGCTGCGGGCAGATCATGTCCTCGGCGTCAAGCAGCAGGAAGCGGTGGAACCGCTTGTCCTCGGGCAGCTGCCAGACGTCCACCAGGCAACCGTGCACGAGGTCGGAGACATGCCGGCGCCGGCCGGACCAGACGTCCCGGCGGCCGTAGAACTTGATCTGGGTCATGCCGAGAAGTCTTCCAGGTGCCCGGGAGCGGCGACGCCGGGGGGCCGGGATGAGGACATCCCGGCCCGAGGGCTCACCCGGGTTGCGAGGGCGGCCGGGTCATGGAGAGCACGTCGAGCAGGTCGTCGAGCTTCTCCTCGGTGAGGGTGCCGTTGGCCACGTGGCCGCGTTCGATCACGACCTCGCGGATGGTCTTGCGCTCGGCCAGGGCCTGCTTCGCTATCTTGGCGGCCTCCTCGTATCCGACGTACCGGTTGAGCGGGGTGACGATCGACGGCGAGGACTCCGCGTACTCGCGCATCCGCTCGACGTTGGGGGTGATGCCGTGCACGCACCGGTCGGCCAGCAGCCGGGAGACGTTGGCCAGCAGCCGCACCGACTCCAGGATGTTGCGCGCCATGACCGGGAGCATCACGTTGAGCTCGAACGTGCCCGACGCGCCGGCGAACGCGATGGCCGCGTCGTTCCCGACGACCTGGGCGGCGACCATGGTCACCGCCTCCGGGACGACCGGGTTGACCTTGCCGGGCATGATCGAGGAACCGGGCTGGAGGTCGGGCAGGTTGATCTCGCCCAGCCCGGCCCGGGGTCCCGAGCCCATCCAGCGCAGGTCGTTGGCGATCTTGTTGAGCGAGACCGCGACCGTGCGGAGCTGGCCGGACAGCTCGACGAGGGCGTCGCGGGCGCCCTGGGCCTCGAAGTGGTCGGGGGCCTCGGCGAACGGCAGGCCGGTGGCCTCGCGCAGCCTTTCGATGACCTTGGCCGCGAAGCCGGGCGGGGTGTTGACGCCGGTGCCGACCGCGGTGCCGCCCAGGGGGAGCTGGGCGAGGCGGGGAAGGGCGCTCCGCACCCGCGCGATGCCGTTGTCGATCTGCGTGGCGTAGCCGCCGAACTCCTGTCCCAGGGTGACCGGGGTGGCGTCCATCAGGTGCGTCCGGCCGGCCTTGACCACGCCCTCGAACTCCAGCGACTTCTCGCGCAACGCGGTCGCCAGGTGCCGCAGGGAGGGGATCAGGTGGTACGACACCTCGGTCGTGGCGGCCACGTGGATGGAGGTGGGGAAGACGTCGTTGGACGACTGTGAGGCGTTCACATGGTCGTTGGGGTGGACGGGGCTGCCCAGCCGCTCCTCGGCGAGGGTGGCGATGACCTCGTTGGCGTTCATGTTGGAGGAGGTGCCGGAACCGGTCTGGAAGACGTCGACCGGGAACTCGCCGTCCCACTCGTTCTCGGCGACGTCGGTGGCGGCCTCGGCGATCGCCCGCGCCAGTTCCTTGTCGAGCACCCCGAGCTCGGCGTTGGCCTCGGCGGCGAGCGCCTTGATCAGGCCGAGCGCGGCGATGTGCGGGACCTCCAGCCCGCGCCCGGAGACGGGGAAGTTCTCCACCGCCCGCTGGGTCTGCGCTCGCCACTTCGCGCCCGCCGGCACCCGTACCTCGCCCATCGAGTCATGCTCGATCCGATACTCGCTCATGGATCCAGTCTGCGTCCTATGAGAGGAATCAAACCGGTTGAACGGGCATCGACGGGTATCGCGTACGGAGGATCCGCCCCGGCGGGCCGTTCCTCAGGTGAAGGCCACCACCACCAGGATCATGATCACCACGAGCGCGATCGCCGCCACCCCCATCAGGACGAAGATGCCGATCTTGGGCTTGCGGGGCGGGGCCTGCGGCTGCCCGGGAACCGGGTGGCCGTTCTGCCCGGCGATCGCGAACAGGTCGGTGCCCAGGCCGGGGGAGCGGCCGGCCTCGGGCCCCGGCGGGCGCCAGGGCTGGGGTGCCGCCGGGCCCGGGCGCCCGGGAAGGCCGGACGGCGCGCCCGCTCCCGGTGACCGGTCACCGGGCAGGGGCGCGTGCGGCACCGGACCGGCCGGGGCGGGGACCGGCGGGAGCACCGCGGTGGACGGCCCGGAGTCCGGCCCGGCCGCGGGGAAGCCGTGCGGCGGGGTGGCGGAGGGGTCGGACCCGGCCACCGGGAAGCCGTGGGGCGGGGTGGCCGACGAGGAGACGTCCGCCTCGTCGAAGGCGCCCGGGGAACGGTCTGCCATGGGCCCCCGGGCGACGGGCGTACCGAGGGAGGGGGAGCTCTGGCGTCCCGCGACCGGCCTGCCGAGGTCGGTGGGCGCCGGGCGGTCCGGGTAGGGCGAGGCCGTCGACCGGCCCGGGGCGGCCACCGGGGGAGCCGGCTCGGCGGGGATGCGCAGGCCGTCCTTGGGGCGGATGACCACCATCGTGCGGTCGGCGTCGAAACCGCCCGCGTCGTCGTCCCCGGAGGCGTCCGGACCGTCCGGGCCGTCCTGGACTGCGGGGACGCCGGTGTCCTTCGCGGCGTCGGCGTCCTCCGGGAGCCCGGCCGGCTCGGCGCGTTCCGGCTCCGCGTCCTTCGAGGCGGACACGGATTTCGATGCGGACACGGGCTTCGGGGTGGGCACGGGCTTCGAGGCGGGCACGGGCTTCGGGACCGGCGCGGGCTTCGGGGTGGGCGCGGACGGCCGCGCGGATGCCGGGGTCGCGCGGGGCGGTGCGGCGGGGGGCGGGGTGGAGGGCAGCGAGTCCGCCAGGTGCGTGGGGGTGTCCGCCACCGCCCGGAGCATCGCGCCCGCCTGGGCGGCCGTCAGGCGTGCCGTGTGGTCCTTCTCCATGAGTTGTTCGAGCACCGGCCGGAGCGGTCCCGCCTGGGTCGGCGGGTCGACCTGCTCGCTCATCAGCGCCGCCAGCGTCTCCGCCACCGAGGACCGCTCATAGGCCGGGCGGCCCTCGACCGCGAAGTAGAGGGTGGCGCCCAGCGACCACAGGTCGGACTCGGGGCCGGTGTGCTCGCCGCGGGCGCGCTCGGGTGCCGTGTAGCCGGGGGAGCCGATCACCATGCCGGTCTTGGTGAGGCTCGTGTCGCCCTCGGCCTTGGCGATGCCGAAGTCGGTGAGGACCACCCGGCCGCTCTCGGTGATCAGCACGTTGCCGGGCTTGACGTCGCGGTGCAGCACCCCCTGGGCGTGGGCCGCGCGCAGTGCCCCCAGCAGGTCGGCCCCGATCTCGGCGACCAGGCGCGGCGGGAGCGGGCCCTCCTCCTCGATCACCTGCTCCAGGGAGCGGGCCTGGACGAGCTCCATGATGATCCAGGGGCTGCCGTCCTCGACGATGGCGTCGTGGACGGTGGCCACCGAGGGGTGGCTGATGCGGGCCGCCGTACGACCCTCGCGGATCATCCGTTCCCGAAGTTCGGTGCGCTCCGCCTCGCTGAGCCCGGGCTCCTGACGGATCTCCTTGATCGCCACCTCACGGCCGAGGGAACGGTCGTGGGCCCGCCACACGGTGCCCATCGTCCCCCGGCCGATTGGCGCGATCAGCTCATAACGGTCCGCGAGCACGCGCGTCTGCTGTTCCGGCATGAGAAGAAGATAGCCATTCCCACTTGAGAAGTGCTTTACCCGCGCTTACGGAGTTCCCTCGGCCAGAGAAGACGTGGGAGGACCAACCTGATGAACGGCGTCATGAAACGGACAAACGAGTTGTTTCCTATAGAAATGTCCACATTTTTCCGGTGGACACCCTCGTTCGTCCGCCGGTGCGACCGCGACTGCGCCGGTGCCGAGAACGGCCCCGACTGCGGCCCCGACGGTGGCGGCGGCGAGACCGGCGAGGTGGGACGCGGGGCCGGTGGCGGCGCGGAGCCGACCCGGTGCAGCCCGCGGTGCTGCGAGCGGCGGCCGAACGGCGGGGCCGAGGCCGGAGCACCCCTGTCGGACCCGTCCGCGTACGGCCTGGAGCCGGGCCGCGCCGCGGGCGGCCGGGGGACGAGGTCCTCGGCCGTGCCGCCGGCCGCCACCCGGGCGAGCATCAGCGCCGCCCGGACCGTGTCCAGCCGGGCGTTCGGGTCGATCATGAGCAGGCCGCGCAGCACCGGCGCCAGCGGCCCGGCACGCTCCATGGGGATCGGCTCACCGCTGGTCAGCGCCGCGAGCGCGGCGGCGGCCGTACGGCGCCCGTGCAGGCCCCTGCCCTCGACGGCGGTGTAGAGGGTCGCGCCGAGCGACCACAGGTCGCCGGCCGGGCTGGCCTTGGCGCCCAGGACGCGCTCGGGGGCGATGTACCCGGCCGAGCCCAGCACGATGCCGGCCTGGGTGATGGACACGTCGCCCTCCAGGGCGGCCAGGCCGAAGTCGGTCAGCACGGCCCGGTCGTCGGTGACCAGGACGTTGCTGGGCTTCACGTCGCGGTGCAGGATGCCCTTGGCGTGCACGGCGCGCAGCGCCCCCAGGACCTGGCGGCCGATCTCCGCCACCTGGCGCGGCGGCAGCGGGCCGTGGTCCTGCAGGAGCTGCTCCAGCGACCTGGCGCGCAGCAGCTCCATCACGATCCAGGGGCGCTCGTCCTCGGTGACGACGTCGAAGACGGTGATGACCGAGGGGTGGGCCACCATCGCGGTCGCCCGTCCCTCGCGCTCGGTCCTGGCGCACAGCTCGGCGCGCAGTTCCTCGTCGAGGATCAGGGGGAGGCGCACCTCCTTGACCGCCACCTCACGGTTGAGCAACTCGTCCTGCGCTCGCCAAACGGTGCCCATGCCGCCTCGGCCGACCGGTTCCGACAACCGGTAGCGCGCGGCGAGAAGGTATCCGGGTGGCGCACGCATGTGGTGCAGCTTACCGATTTGCGTAATGCGACCAGTAGAGACCCGGCCGAATCTTCTTGCCAACTTCGGTCAGATTTTCTCTCTCGTGATTGTTCGGAAACCGAGAGTGACATCAGACCGATTCCGTACGTTTCCCGAATTCACCGATTCGGGCCGGGACGGTGCGGCCCGGGCCGACCCGGACCGGGGCCGACCCGAACCGACCCGAGCCGACCCGGGGACGGTCAGCGGCGGCCGATGCTCAGGACCGGCCCGGTGGAGTCGGCGAAGAAGTCGTTGCCCTTGTCGTCGACCACGATGAACGCGGGGAAGTCCTCGACCTCGATCCGCCAGACGGCCTCCATGCCCAGCTCGGGGTACTCGAGGACCTCGACCTTCCGGATGCAGTCCTGGGCCAGGCGCGCGGCCGGGCCGCCGATGGAGCCGAGGTAGAAGCCGCCGTGGGCCTTGCAGGCGTCGGTGACCTGCTGGGAGCGGTTGCCCTTGGCCAGCATGACCTTGGAGCCCCCGGCGGCCTGGAAGCGCTCGACGTAGGAGTCCATCCGCCCGGCCGTGGTCGGGCCGAAGGAGCCGGAGGCGTACCCCTCGGGGGTCTTGGCCGGGCCGGCGTAGTAGACCGCGTGGTTCCTGAGGTACTCGGGCATCTCGCCGCCCGCGTCCAGGAGCTCGCCGATCTTCGCGTGGGCGATGTCGCGGGCGACCACGAGCGGCCCGGTCAGCGACAGGCGGGTCCTGACCGGGTACCGGGTCAGCTCGGCGAGGATCTCGTCCATCGGGCGGTTGAGGTCGATCCTCACCACGTCGTCCGACAGCTGCTCGTCCGTGGTCTCCGGCAGGAACCGGGCCGGGTCGGTCTCCAGCCGCTCCAGGAAGACCCCCTCGGGGGTGATCTTCGCCAGGGCCTGGCGGTCGGCGCTGCAGGAGACCGCGATGGCGACCGGGCAGGAGGCGCCGTGGCGGGGCAGGCGGATGACGCGGACGTCGTGGCAGAAGTACTTGCCGCCGAACTGCGCGCCGATGCCGAGCCTCTGGGTGAGCTCGAAGACCTTGGCCTCCAGGTCGGTGTCGCGGAAGCCGTGCCCGGCCGGGGAGCCCTCGGCGGGGATGGAGTCCAGATAGCGGGCGCTGGCGTACTTGGCGGTCTTCAGGGCGAACTCGGCGGACGTGCCGCCGACGACGATCGCCAGGTGGTACGGCGGGCAGGCCGCGGTGCCGAGGGAGCGGATCTTCTCCTCCAGGAACCGGAGCATCCTGGCCTCGTTGAGCACCGCCTTGGTCTCCTGGTACAGGAACGACTTGTTGGCGCTGCCGCCGCCCTTGGCCATGAACAGCAGCTTGTACGCGTCGGGGTGGCCGCCCGGGTCCTCGGCGTACAGCTCGATCTGCGCGGGCAGGTTGGAGCCGGTGTTCCTCTCCTCCCACATGGTCAGCGGGGCCATCTGGGAGTAGCGCAGGTTCAGCCGGGTGTAGGCGTCGTAGACGCCCCGGGAGATGTGCTCGGCGTCGGCGCCGTCGGTGAGCACGTGCCGGCCGCGCTTGCCCATCACGATCGCGGTGCCGGTGTCCTGGCACATCGGCAGGACGCCGCCCGCCGAGATCGAGGCGTTCTTGAGCAGGTCCAGGGCGACGAACCGGTCGTTGCCGCTCGACTCGGGGTCATCGATGATCTTGCGGAGCTGGGCGAGGTGGGACGAGCGCAGGTAGTGGGAGATGTCGTGGATCGCGGTCTCGGTGAGCAGCCGCAGCGCCTCGGGCTCGACCTCCAGGAAGCTGCGCCCCGCGGCCTCGACGACCCGTACCCCCTCGGAGGTGATCAGACGGTACTCCGTCTCGTCCGGTCCCAGGGGAAGCAGGTCGGTGTAGTCGAACTCGGGCATCGTCGTCGATCCTTCGTGCGGGGGTCAGCTCCGTTTTCCCTAGAGGGTAAGGCTTCGCCCAGGTGCCCGGCCGAAGGGTCCGGCCGAGGTTGCCGGTCGGGGGACGTTCGTCCCTCGGTCGGGCAAACCTGTAGGGACATATGTGATGAAAACCGAATATTCAGGACAAGGCTTGGTGGGATATGCGGCTTTTGTCCATATGTGTTCGGAGGGAGGGGGGAAGCTGGAAACAGGCCGGGCCGAGCGTCCGGGGAAAGCCGAGGGACATCAT
This sequence comes from Streptosporangium sp. NPDC050148, assembly GCF_055586505.1. Lineage (NCBI taxonomy): Bacteria > Bacillati > Actinomycetota > Actinomycetes > Streptosporangiales > Streptosporangiaceae > Streptosporangium > Streptosporangium sp. NPDC050148. Next base: position 144,885 of record NZ_JBVJIA010000006.1, read on the forward strand.
GGACATCGGAAACACCGTCGTGGCCGGGAACGTCGTCATGCTGGTGCTCGTGGCGGTCTTCATCGTGGCCGGTCTGACCGTGTCGCTGATCACCATCACGCTGTCGAGCATCAAGGAGGCCGGGGGGCGGACGCCCGAGTGGCCGGTGAGCTGGCCCGACTCGCGCCTGGCCCTGACCGAGGCGCCGATCGCCATCTCCCCGGTGAGAGGGGCCGTGTCCTCCCCCGGCTCCCACGGATGGCGGGTCAGCCGTCCCGAGCGGGCCGGTGACTCCCGGCGGCGGGCGAACTCGTCCCGCTGGGCCGAGAGCCGCGAGCGCCGGGTGAGCCCGCCGCAGCGGGCCGACGTGCCTCCGCAGCGGGTGAGCGTGCCCCGTCAGCGGGTGAACCCCTGGGGCTGAGACCGATGGCGATCCCGGCGACCACCAGTGCCGCGCCGAGCAGGTCGGGCCAGGTGGGGACGCTCAGGCCGAGGATCGCGCCGGTGACGATGGCGCCGACCGGGATCAGCCCGGCGAACAGCCCGGCGGTCCCCTGGCCGAGCCTCGGCAGGGCGTCGTACCACAGCAGGAACGCCACGCTCGTCACGAACACCGCCTGGTAGGCCAGGCCGGCCGCCTCGGGCACGGTCGGCACCCTGACCAGCGCGGTGCCGTCCGCCAGCAGCCCGGCGGCCGTCAGCAGCGGTACGGCCAGCACCGTGGAGTAGGCCGAGACGCGCACCGCGCCCAGCCGGGGCAGCAGCGGGAGGGCCAGCACCGAGAAGCAGATCTCGCAGCCCAGCGCGCCCAGCGCCCAGAGCAGCCCGGCCGGGTCGCCGCTGCCCAGGCCGGTGGCCACCGTCGTCCCGGCGACGACCACCGTCGCCGCGCCGAGGACCCTCCGCGAGGGCCGCCCGCCGAACAGCGCCAGGGCCAGCGGGACGGCGCCCAGGACGGTGCCGACCAGGGCGGGCCCGCCGTGCCGGGTGCCCTCGATCACGCACACGTTGAACAGCACCAGCCCGGTCAGGGCCAACGCCACCAGCAGCGCCGCCTCGCGGGGCGTGAGGCGCACGAACCGCAGCCCCGCCAGCCGGGCGACAGTGAGCAGGATCACGGCCGCCGCCAGGTAGCGCAGGGCCTGGCCGCCGTGGACGGGGTAGTCGCCGATCACTCCGGAGATCCCCGCCAGGGTGCCGACCAGGAACATCCCGCCCGCGGCCTGGACCGGCCCTCGCAGCTCCGACCTGCTGACATCGTGGTTCATGTACGGAATGCTAGGAAGGCAATGGTTCGTCCACCGGGTCCAATGATCCTGAGAAAAAGAGGGCCAATTGGCCGATCTGCACCTCGTCGTCGACCGGTCGGCGGGCGGCGTCGCCGCCCAGATCGCCCGCGAGCTCCGCGAGGCCGTACGGCACGGGCGGCTGGCCGCCGGAGTCCGCCTGCCCGCCAGCCGTGAGCTGGCCAGGGACCTCGGGCTCTCCCGCGGTGTGGTGGTGGAGGCCTACGAGCAGCTGGTCGCCGAGGGCTTCCTGCTCTCCAGGGTCGGCGCGGGCACCACCGTGGCCCCGGCCGCCGCCCGCTTCGCCACGTCCGGTCCTTCGCGGACCGGAGGCGTTCCGCGGACCGAGAGGCTTTCGCGGGCCCAGAGGCTTTCGCCGGATGAGAGCCCTCCGGCCGCCGCGGGCCCTTCGCGTGCCGAGGGCCTCCGGCGGGCCGGGAGGTTCTCGCGCACCGGGAGGGTCCCACCGGCCGGACGCCCCCTCCCGGACGGGAGCCTCCCGCGGGCCGGGCGTCCCGCACCGGGCGGGAGCGCCCGGGAGGCCGTGGAGGCTCCGGCGGCCGGGCGCGACTCGTCCGCCGGGCGCTGTGCCGCCGCGCCCGACCTGAGCGGGTTCCCCCGGCAGCGCTGGATGGCCTCGATGCGGCGGACGCTCACCTCGCTGCCCGACGGCGCCCTGGACTACGGCGATCCCGGCGGCGTCCTCGCCCTGCGCGAGGAGCTGGCCGCCTACCTCGGAAGGGTCCGGGCGGCCGACGTCGGCCCGGACGAACTGGTGATCGTGGGCGGGGTCGCCCAGGGGCTGAGCCTGGCGATCCAGGCGCTGGCCGGCAGGCTTCCCCAGGTCGCGAACCGGCACGGCCTCGCCTGGTTCGTCCGGGACGACACGCGTCCCGCGGCGCGTCCCGGCCGGATCCGGCTGGCGATCGAGGACCCCACCAGTCTCCGCCAGCTCCCACTGCTCCGGGCGGCCGGTGCCGACCCGGTCGCGGTCGGCGTGGACGACGAGGGCATCGACGTCGGCGCCCTCGCCGCGACCGGGGCGCGGGCCGTGCTGCTCACCCCCGCCCACCAGTACCCCACCGGGGTCGTGCTCTCCCCCCGGCGCCGCGCCGAGCTGATCGAGTGGGCCGACGCGACCGACGCGATGATCCTGGAGGACGACTACGACGCCGAGTTCCGCTTCGACTGCGACCCCGTGGGCTGTCTGCAGGGCCTGGCCCCCGGCCGGGTGATCCTGGCCGGGAGCGTCAGCAAGTCCCTGGCCCCCGGGCTCCGCCTGGGATGGGTGGCCGCTCCGGCCCCGATCGCCGAGTCGCTGCGGCTGGCCCGCGGCGAGCTCGACCTCGGCTCACCGGTCCTGGAGCAGCACGTCCTGGCCGACTTCATCACCACCGGTGGCTACGACCGGCACCTGCGCAGGATGCGCCGGGAGTACCGGGCCCGCCGCGACGCCCTCGCGGGGGCCCTGGCCGAGCACCTCCCCGAGATCGTCGTGCGGGGCGTCTCGGCCGGGCTCCACCTGCTCGCCGAGCTGCCGGCCGGCTGGGACGAGGCGTCGGCGGCGGAGGCGGCCCTGGCCTGCGGGCTGGCCACGGAGCCGGTGGCCCCGATGCGCCACGCCCCCGGCCCGCCCGCGCTGGTGATGGGGTTCGCGCGGCTTCCGGTCCACCGCGCCGACGGGACGATCCGCGCCTTCGCGGCGGCCCTGTCCCGCTGACGTCCCCACCGCGCGGGCCACACCGGCCGCGCGCCGTGTCGGCCACGCGGTCGGCGGGGCCGTTCCGACGTGCCGGTCACCGCGACCGCCCCCGTGTCCCGTATGGGATGACATCGTCCTTATGTCCTGACAAATTCTTGACGACGACCGGCTCCTCGCCTAGAACTGGAGATCGGCCGCTCTCTCCTTTCGCGGAGGCATCATGCGTGTTGGACTGCTGGGGCTCGGCAGGATCGGGGCGTTCCACGCCGCGACCCTGGCGGCGCACCCCGGGGTCGGCGAGTTGGTGGTGAACGACGCGGACGGCGAGCGGGCGGCGGCGGTGGCCGCGAGGCTGGGAGCCCGGGTGGGGGACGCCTTCGACGCCGACGCGCTGGTCGTCGCCACCCCCACGGCGACGCACGCGGAGCTGCTGACGCGCGCCTGCGCCGAGGGGCTGCCGGTGTTCTGCGAGAAACCGGTCGCGGCCGGCGTACCGGAGACCCTGCGCGTGCTCGACGCGGTCAGGCGGAGCGGCACGGTCGTGCACATCGGCTTCCAGCGCCGCTTCGACACCGGGTACGCCGCGGCGCGCAGGGCGCTGGCCGACGGCGAGCTGGGCACGCTGCACCGGGTGCACATGCTCAGCGCCGATCCCCGGCCGCCCGACCCCGGGTACATCCCGCTGTCGGGGGGCATCTACCGCGACTGCCACATCCACGACTTCGACATCCTGCGCTGGGTCACCGGCCGCGAGGCCGAGACCGTCTACGCGACCGGCGCCAACCGGGGGGAGACGTTCTTCGCCGAGGCGGGGGACGTCGACACCAGCGCCGCGCTGCTCACCCTGGACGACGGCACGCTCGTCACCCTGCAGGGTTCCCGCTACAACGGCGCCGGGTACGACGTACGGATGGAACTGGCGGGCACCCTGCGGACCCGGGCCGTCGGCCTCGACCCGCGCGCGCCGCTGACCAGCGTCGAAGGGCTGCAACCCCCCGGCGAGCCGTGGCCCGACTTCACGAGCCGGTTCCGGGCGGCCTACGTGGCCGAGCTGGACGCGTTTCTCGCCGCCGCGCGCGGGGAGACGAAGAGTCCCTGCACGGTCGAGGACGCCCTGGCCGCGCTCTATCTCGCCGAGGCCGCGGAACTCTCCCGGCGCGAGGGGCGCCCGGTACGCGTCGCGGAGGTGGTCCTGTGAGAATTGCCGGTGCGCCGATCTCCTGGGGCGTCTGCGAGGTCCCCGGCTGGGGGTACCAGCTGGACCGGTCCCGGGTGCTCACCGAGATGAGGGACCTGGGCCTGACGGCCACCGAACTCGGTCCCGAGGGCTTCCTGCCGCCCTCGCCGACCCGCTGCCGCGCCCTGCTGGCCGAGTACGGGCTGCGCGCGGTGGGCGGGTTCGTCCCGGTGGTCCTGCACGAGGGCGACCACGACCCGCTCCCGGTGGTCCGGGCCGCGATGCGCGCCTTCGCCGACGGCGACGTGGACACGGTCGTGCTGGCCGCCTCCACCGGCGGCGAGAGCTACGACGCCAGGCCCGAGCTGGACGCCGCCGCCTGGAAGACCCTCATGACCAACCTGCGCCGGATCCTCAAGAGCGCCAAGGAGTTCGGCCGCTCCGTCACCCTGCACCCGCACGTCGGGACCGTGGTGCAGGACCCCGGCGAGGTGCAGCGGGTGCTCGACGGCAGCCCCGTGCAGCTCTGCCTGGACACCGGCCACCTGCTCGCGGGCGGCACCGACCCCGCCGAGCTGGTCTCGCGGGCCGCCGGGCGGATCGCGCACGTCCACCTCAAGGACGTGGACGCCGCCATGGCCGAACGGGTCAGGGCGGGCGAGCTGCCCTACGGCCGGGCCGTCAAGGAGGGCCTCTACCGCCCGCTGGGCCGGGGCGACGTGGACGTGCCCGCCATCGTCGCGGGCCTGACCGCGGCCGGGTACGACGGCTGGTACGTGCTGGAGCAGGACGTCGTGATCGCCCCCGGGGACGCGGCCGACGCCGACCCGCGGGAGAACGTCGCCGAGAGCCTGGCGTACCTGAACGGGCTCGCCGGCCCGGGCGGCGGGGCGGGCCCGTGATCGAGGTCCTGACCATGGGACGCGCCGGTGTCGACGTCTACCCGCTGCAGGTGGGCGTCTCGCTGCGCGAGGTGGAGACCTTCGGCAAGTACCTGGGCGGCAGTCCTGCCAACGTGGCGGTGGCCGCCGCCCGGCTGGGCCGTACCAGCGCCGTGATCACCAGGACCGGCGACGACCCGTTCGGGCTCTTCGTGCACGACGCGCTGCGCGAGTACGGGGTCGACGACCGCTACGTCACCGCGGTGGCGCACCTGCCGACCCCGGTGACGTTCTGCGAGATCATGCCGCCGGACGACTTCCCGCTGTACTTCTACCGCCTGCCCAAGGCGCCCGACCTTGAGATCTTCCCCGAGGAGCTGGACCTGGAGGCCGTCGCCGGGGCGCGGTTGTTCTGGGCGACCCTCACCGGCCTGTCCCAGGAACCCTCCCGGAGCGCGCACTTCGCCGCCTGGCGGGCCAGGGGGCGCGTCCCGCACACCGTGCTGGACCTGGACCACCGTCCCATGTTCTGGCCCCGGCCCAAGGAGGCCCGCGACCTGGTGCGCGAGGCCCTGCGCCACGTCACGGTGGCGGTGGGCAACCTCGACGAGGTCGAGGTCGCCACCGGCACGCGCGACCCGGAGGCGGCCGCCGAGGCGCTGCTGGAGGCCGGTGTCGAGCTCGCGATCGTCAAGCAGGGCCCGGCCGGGGTGCTCGGCATGACCGCGACCGAGACCGTGCGGGTGCCGCCGGTGTCGGTGGAGGTGGTCAACGGCCTCGGCGCCGGGGACGCCTTCGGCGGGGCCCTGTGCCACGGCCTGCTGGAGCGCTGGCCCCTGGAGGAGACGCTGCGGTTCGCCAACGCGGCCGGGGCGATCGTCGCGGGCCGGCTGGCCTGCGCCCCCGCGATGCCCCGGCAGGAGGAGGTGACGGCCCTGCTCACCGGCCGGCCGGGCGGGCCGTCACCCGCGGCACCCGCCTCCGGTACGGCCAAGGGCCCGGCCACGGCCACGGCCACGGCCACGGTGACGGCCACGACCACGGTGACGACCACGGCCACGGTGACGAGCACGCGGGCCCGCCATCCCGGCCGGATCGCCGAGGCGCTGGCGGCACGGGAGCGCAGGAGCCTGCTCCAGGAGCGCGACCGGCTCCTGATCGTCGCCGCCGACCACACCGCCAGGGGCATGGTGGGCGTCAGGGACCGTCCCGCGGCCATGGAGAGCCGTGTCGAGCTGCTGGAACGGCTCTGCGTGGCGCTGGCGCGTCCCGGTGTGGACGGCGTGCTGGGCACCCCGGACGTGGTGGAGGACCTCCTGCTGCTCGGCGCGCTGGAGGGGAAGGTCGTCATCGGGTCGATGAACCGGGGCGGCCTGCACGGGTCGGCGTTCGAGTTCGACGACCGGTTCACCGCCTACGACGCCTCCTCGATCGTCCGGGCGCGCCTGGACGGCGGCAAGATGCTCTGCCGGATCGGCGTGGACGACCGGGCCACCGCCCGCACCCTGGAGGCGTGCGGCCGGGCCGTCACCGAGCTGGCCTCGCACGACCTGGTCGCCATGGTCGAGCCGTTCTGGTCGCGCAGGGTGGGCGGCGAGATCGTCCACGACCTGTCGCCCGAGGGGGTCATCCGCTCCATCCACGTCGCCCAGGCGCTCGGCGCGACCTCCGCGCACACCTGGCTGAAGATCCCGGTCGTGGACGGCATGGAACGGGTGATGCGCGCCACCACGCTGCCGACGCTGCTGCTGGGCGGCGACCCGGGCGAGGCGCCGGAGGTCGTCCACGCGGCCTGGCGCGGGGCGCTGCGGCTTCCCGGGGTGCGGGGGCTGGTGGTGGGCCGTGCCCTGCTGTACCCCGCCGACGACGACGTGGCGGCGGCCGTCGACACCGCCGCGCAGATGCTGGAGGAGGCGTGAACCGAGCGGTCACTTCGGTAGTGACCTGAGAGGCCATCGAGGCGATCATTGAAACGGTCACCGGGGCGGTCACCGACACGATCAACGGGACGCCGCCCAGTCGTCACGTGAGGAGAGGCCATGACCTTCGTACCGGCGGGAAGCACCGCGCGGGCGCCGTGGGCGCTGTCGATCACCCCGGAGACCGCCGGGTGGACCTACTCGGGGCTGCGCGTGCTCTGCCTGTCCGGCGAGGGCGTGAGCTTCGACACCGGGGACGAGGAGATGCTCGTCCTGCCGCTCTCGGGCGAGTGCGTGGTCGAGTGCGAGGGGGAGCAGATCACGCTCGACGGCAGGCCCTCGGTCTTCGAGGGGGTCACCGACTTCGCCTACCTGCCGATCGGGGCGAGCGCCAGGGTCACCGGCCGGGGCCGCTTCGCCCTTCCCTCGGCCCGCGCGACCAGGCGCCTTCCGGTGCGGTACGGCCCGGCGGAGAAGGTCCCGGTCGAGGTGCGCGGCGCCGGCCAGGCCAGTCGGCAGGTCAACAACTTCTGCGCCCCCGGCGTCTTCGAGTGCGACAAGCTCGTCTCGGTCGAGGTGCTCACCCCGGGCGGCAACTGGTCGTCGTACCCGCCGCACAAGCACGACGAGGCCTCCGATCACGAGGCCGTGCTGGAGGAGATCTACTACTTCGAGGGCGGCCCCGGCTACCAGCGGGTCTACGGCGGCCACGAGGTGCTCGCCGAGGTGTCGTCCGGTGACGTCGTCCTCGTGCCCAGGGGGTATCACGGCCCGTCGATGGCGGCCCCCGGCTACGACCTCTACTACCTGAACGTGCTGGCCGGGCCCGCGCCCGAGCGGACGATGGCCTTCTGCGACGACCCCCGGCACGCCTGGGTCCGCGACTCGTGGACGCGGGAGCAGGCCGACCCCAGGCTCCCGATGACGGGGGTGCGGAGATGAGGCTCACCGTGGCGCAGGCGCTCCTGCGCTTCCTCGCCAACCAGTGGTCGGAGCGCGACGGCGTCGAGCAGCGGCTGGTGGCCGGGTGCCTGGGCATCTTCGGGCACGGCAACGTCGCCGGGATCGGGCAGGCCCTGGCCGAGCGGGGCGCGGGCACCTCCGGCGACCTGCCGTACTACCTGGCCCGCAACGAGCAGGCCATGGTGCACACCGCCGTCGGGTACGCGCGGGCCCGCGACCGGCTGTCCACCTTCGCCTGCACCAGCTCGATCGGTCCCGGCGCCACCAACATGGTCACCGGCGCGGCGCTCGCCACGATCAACCGGATCCCGGTGCTGCTGCTGCCCGGCGACGTCTTCGCCACCCGCGTCGCCGACCCGGTGCTGCAGCAGCTGGAGGACCCGCGCTTTCCCGACGTGACCGTCAACGACGCGCTGCGCCCGGTCTCCCGCTTCTTCGACAGGATCAACCGTCCCGAGCAGCTCGTCGCGGCGCTGCCGGCCGCGATGCGGGTGCTGGCCGACCCGGCGGAGACGGGCGCGGTCACCCTGGCCCTGCCGCAGGACGTGCAGGCCGAGGCGTACGACTGGCCCGAGGAGCTGTTCGCCCGCAGGGTCTGGCACGTGGCGCGGCCCGTCCCCGAGCCGGCCGCGCTGGCCCGGGCGGCGGAGCTGGCCCGGCGCTCGCGCCGCCCGCTGATCGTGGCCGGGGGTGGCGTGGTCTACTCCGGGGCGTGGCGGGAGCTGGCCGCCTTCGCCGCCCGGCACGGCGTCCCGGTGGGCGAGACCCAGGCGGGCAAGGGGGCGCTGCCGTACGACCATCCCTGCGCGGTGGGCGCGGTCGGCCACACCGGCACCGCGGCCGCCAACGAGCTGGCCCGTGACGCCGACCTGGTCATCGGGGTCGGCACCCGCTACACCGACTTCACCACCGCCTCGCGCACCCTGTTCGGCCAGGCCGCAGGAGGGGTGCGGTTCCTCAACGTCAACGTCGCCGCCTTCGACGCGGCCAAGCACTCCGGCGAGATGCTCGTCGCCGACGCCCGCGCGGCGCTGGAGGCCCTGGGACCCGCCCTGGACGGCTGGCGGGCCGACCCGGACTGGACGGCCAGGGCGGCCCGGCTGACCCGTGAGTGGCAGGAGCAGGTCGCGCTGCTGACCACCGGGGACGCGCTGACCCAGCCGGTGGTGCTCGGCATGCTCAACGAGGTGGCGCACCCGACGGACGTGGTGGTCAACGCGGCCGGCTCCATGCCCGGCGACCTGCACAAGCTCTGGCGGGCGAGCGACCCGAAGTCCTACCACGTCGAGTACGGCTACTCCTGCATGGGATACGAGATCGCCGGAGGGCTGGGGGTGAAGCTGGCCGTGCCGGAGCGGGAGGTGTTCGTGCTGGTCGGCGACGGATCCTACCTGATGATGGCCCAGGAGATCGCCACCGCCGTGCAGGAGGGCGTGAAGCTCGTCGTGGTACTGGTCGACAACCGGGGCTTCGCCTCCATCGGCGGCCTGTCGGAGTCGGTCGGGGCCGGGCGGCTGGGCACCGCCTACCGGCTGCGCGGTCCCGGCGGGGAGCTGGACGGGGCGCTCCTCCCGGTCGACCTGGCCGCCAACGCGGCCAGCCTGGGCGCGAACGTGCTCCGCGCCGACGGCCCGGAGTCCCTGCGCCTGGCCCTGGCCGAGGCGAGGCGGGCCACCGCGACCACCGTGGTGTACGTCGAGACCGTGCCCGGCCCCGGCGCGGACACCACGGCCTGGTGGGACGTACCGGTGGCCGAGGTGTCGGGAGAGGAGGGGACCCGGCGGGCACGCGCCGCCTACGAGGAGGCCAAGAAGGCCCGGCGCCCCTACCTGTGATCCTCGCGGGTCCCTAAGGCCGCGCGCCGGGCTCGCGCGGCGCGGGTTCCGGGGCGGGATCGGGGGCGGGGCCGGGAGCGAATGTGCTCTTGCGCGCGGGCTCGGGGTCCGGCCGGAAGCCCCGGGCCAGGAAGACGATCAGGCCCACCAGCACCGCGGCCGGGACGAACGCCACCCTGATGTCCACCGTGTCGTTGAGGGTGCCGACCACGGCGGCCCCCACCAGGAAGCCGACGTAGTTGAACAGGTTGACCCGGGCGATCGCGGTCTCCGCCCCGCTGCCGAGGCGGCCCGCGGCCGAGAACGACTGCGGGGCGATGACGGACAGGCCGATGCCGACCAGGCCGAACGACACGACCGCCACCACGACGCCGGGCGCCAGCACGAGGCCCAGCATGCCCGCCGCCGCGATCACCGCGCCCGCGCGCACCACCGGCGCCGGCCCGTACCTGCGCACGGCGAGGTCGCCGGGCACCCGGGCCAGCAGCATGGCCGCCTGGTAGACGAGGTAGCCGAACGGCACCAGCCACCCGCTCGCCGCCAGCGCCTTCTCCATGTAGACCGTGCCGTAGTTGGAGACCGCCGCGTCGCCGACGTACAGGAACGCCATCGCCAGGCAGAGCGGGATGATCGGCCGCCACGGCGACCGGGAGGTCACGGCCTCGAGCGGCGTCTCGACGCCCTCCTCGTCGCGCCGGTAGAGGCGCGGGAGCAGGACCACCGAGATCAGCGCGCCGATCATCACCGGTACGGAGAACGACCAGCCCAGCGGCACGCCGAGCGCGCTGAAGGCGGAGTTGGCGCCCGCGCCCAGCATCGAGCCGACGCTCCACACGGCGTGGAAGCCGGTCAGCACGCTCATCCCGTACCTGCGCTCGACCGCGACCGCCTGCATGTTCATCGCCGCGTCCACCGCGCCGACGAACAGGCCGAAGACGGCGCTGAGCGCGTACAGCCCGGTGAGCCCGTCGTTCCAGCCCAGCAGGATCACGGCCGTGCAGACGCCGATCTGGGAGATCCGCAGCACCGGGGCGCTGCCGTACCGGCTCGCCAGGGGGGCCGCGACCGCGCTGCCGACCCCGGAGATCACCGGGACGAGCAGCAGGACCAGGGTGAGGTCGCCGTCGCTGAGGCCGAACCGGTGCTGGAGGTCGATCACATGGGTGAGCAGGGTGGCGAAGCAGAGCCCCTGGACGAAGAACGCCGCCCAGGTCGCCACGCGCGCCTGCCTGTCACGGGGGGTCGGCATGGCGATCTCCGGGAACATGAGGGGGATTCAAGTTCCCGTCAGGGTATGGGCGGCGTACCCGGTGGTCAATGGCCCGTCACCTGCCGGTTCCGCCCGTCCGCCGGCCCGTCCGCGCGCACATCCGGAGCGCGCCGGATGCCGGTTCCGCCCGTCCGCCGGCCCGTCCGCGCGCACATCCGGAGCGCGCCGGACGAGGCGTCGGGGCCCGGCGGCGATTATGGTCGAAGGGTGGAGAGTCACCGGCCCCCCGCCATCCGCCGTCACGTCCCCGAGCCGCGTCCCGCCGACCTCAGAGCCGGGGACGTCGACCGCGAGAGGGTGGCCGTCGTGCTCGGCGACGCCCTCGCCGACGGACGCCTCGACCACGGCGAGTACGAGCAGCGCGTCGAGGCCCTCTACCGGGCGCGCACGCTGGGGGAGCTCTCCGCCCTCACGGCCGACCTGCTCCCGCCCGAGGCGCAGCCGCTGCGCACCGACGTCCGCCCGGTGACGGCGTTCTTCGGCTCGGAGAAACGCTCGGGCCGCTGGGTGGTGCCGACCCGGTTCCCGGCCACCGCGATCTGCGCCAACGTCACGCTCGACCTGTGCGAGGCGCTGCTCCAGTCCAGCCGGGTGACCCTGCAGGTCACGGTGCTGTTCGGCACCCTCACCCTGATCGTGCCCGAGGGGGTGCGGATCGAGATGCCCGCATCGACGTACATGGGGGGCAAGAAGAACCAGGTCCGGGCCTCGCCCGACGGCCCGGTCATCGAGATCACCGGCGTCGTCACGTGCGGCAACATCGTGGCCAAGTCCCCCAGGCGCCCCCGGCGCTCCTGGTTCCGCCGCTGACGTTCGTGACGCGCGTCCGGCGTCGGCGCCCACGGCGAGTGTCCGCCGTGGGCGTGCCCCGCCCGCGCCTAGCGGGCGTTGTCGAAGTTGATCGCGCTGTAGGCCCGCAGCTTCCAGAGCTGGTGCTCGCTCTCGATCTTCCGGATCGTCCCGGACCGGCCGCGCATGACCAGGGAGCTGGTGACGGCCCGTCCGGCCCGGTAGCGGACCCCCTGCATCAGCTCGCCGTCGGTGATCCCGGTGGCGGCGAAGAACACGTCGTCGGACCTGACCAGGTCGTCGGTGCTGAGCGTGGCGTCCAGGTCGAGGCCCGCGTCCAGCGCCCGGCGGCGCTCGGCCTCGTCCTGCGGCCAGAGCCTGCCCTGGATGACACCGCCCAGGCACTTGAGCGCGCACGCGGCGATGATGCCCTCCGGGGTGCCGCCGACGCCGAGCATCAGGTCGACGCCGGTCCCCACCCGGGCCGCCATGATCGCACCGGCCACGTCGCCGTCGGTGATGAGCCTGATCCGCGCACCGGCCTCCCGGATCTCCCGGATCGTCTTCTCGTGGCGGGGCCGGTCCAGGATGACCACGGTCACGTCCGACGGCTCGCCGCCCTTGGCGCGCGCCACCGCGGCGATGTTGTCGGCCACCGGCGCGTTGATGTCCACCGACGAGGCCGCCTCGGGGCCGGTGACCAGCTTGTCCATGTAGAAGACCGCCGACGGGTCGTACATCGAGCCGCGCTCGCTGACCGCGATCACCGAGATCCCGTTGGGCATGCCGAGAGCGGTCAGCCGGGTGCCGTCGATCGGGTCGACGGCCACGTCGCACGCCGCGCCGCTGCCGTCGCCCACCTGCTCGCCGTTGTAGAGCATCGGCGCGTTGTCCTTCTCGCCCTCGCCGATCACCACCACGCCGCTCATCGACACGGTGTTGATCAGCTGGCGCATCGCGTTCACCGCGGCGCCGTCCGCACCGTTCTTGTCACCCCGCCCGACCCAGCGGGCCGCCGCCATCGCGGCCGCCTCGGTGACGCGGACGAGCTCCAGGGCAAGGTTGCGATCAGGTGCGTGCTCACCCGTGGCGAGGGTGGCGGGAACGGACGTCTGATCGGACATGGTGGGAAACCCCTCTCGTGGATTGTTGCAACGATCGTAGTTGGCACCCCTGTGACCGGTCGGCGGAGGATAATCTGCCCACCATGAGCAGTGACACGGAACGGCTGGTGAAGGGCGGGGGTGCGCGGACCTCCGAGCGGGGTGCCGCCACGCGCGTCGCACTCCTGGCCGCGGCCAGGGAGACGTTCGTCACGAGCGGCTTCGCCGAGGCCGGGGTCACCGACGTGGTCTCCCGGGCGGGGGCGAGCGTGGGCAGCCTCTACCACCACTTCTCCGGCAAGGCCGACCTCTACCTCACCCTCTTCGACGAGTTCCAGACCCGGCAGACCCAGCGGACCAAGCAGGCGGTCCAGGAGGCCAGGGCCGAAGGCGAGGGCGACCCGATGCGGTTGTTCATCGCGGGGGCCCGCGCCTACCTGGAGGGCTGCCTGGCCGAGCGGGAGCTGTCGGCCCTGTTCCTGCGCGGCGACGGGCCGCCCGGGTTCGAGGTCATCATGCGCGACCGGCTCCGGCAGTGGGCCAAGCGCAACGCCGCCCTGTTCGAGGGCGACGAGGGTGCGCTGGTCGTGGTCCTCACCGGGGCGCTCGCCGCCGCCGTCTCCGAGGTCGCCCTGTCCGACGACGAGGACGCCTCCCGGGTGCTCGCCGAGGACGTGCTGGCCATCGTCGCGCAGATCCGCCGCCCCTGAGACGGGACCGCCCCGCGGAACGGATAGTGTCGGTGGTCGTGCGAAGGTTCACTGAGGGCTTCTACGGCTACGCGTTCGCGATGGCGGTCTGCCTGGCGGCCGTCGGCCTCTTCCTGCTCATCACGCCACAGAGCCGGACCGAGCGCATCCCCAAGGTCGACTACTCGCTCGCCCTGGCCGACCTGCGGCGTACGGCCCCCTTCCAGGTGTGGGCGCCCGGACAGGTCGCCCCCGGATGGGTGCCGAACAGCTCCCGCAGGACGAACGACGGCGGCTGGACGACCTGGAGGCTCGGCTTCGCCACCGCCGAGCGCCGCCACGCGATGCTCGCCCAGAGCGACGAGAAGCCCGCGGCCGAGTTCGCCAACCGGCTCGCCAACACCTCCACGGCCACCGGTACCGTCCAGATCGGCGGCGTGACCTGGGAACAGCGCGTCCGCGAGGACAAGGACCAGCGTTCCCTGGTACGCCTCCTGCCCGACGTCACGGTCGTCGTCACCGGCACCGCCTCCTGGCAGGAGCTGTCCACCCTGGCCGGGTCCCTCAGACAGCAGCCGAAGATCACGTCCTAGCGTCCGGGAACGGCCGCAGGCCCGGCCGCTCGCGCACGCGCGCCGTCCGGCCCTCGTGGTTCGGTCGTGTCGTACGGCCCCTCCGCGGCCGCGGGCGGCGTCGGTCGCTCAGAAGGGGGCGTCCGCGCCGGGGTCGGGCTGCCGCCGCTGGGCCATGGCCGCCGCGAGCTTCACCCGGGCCCCCTGCAGCCACTCCTCGCAGAGCGAGGCCAGCCTCTCCCCGCGCTCCCAGAGCTCGATCGACTCCTCCAGGGTGAGCCCGCCCGCCTCGAGGCGGCGGACCACCTCGGTCAGCTCCTCGCGCGCCTGCTCGTACGACGGTGTCTTCTCATCGGCCACGGACCCCACCTTAGATCGTCCGCGCCGCCTCCCCGCCCGTCCCACCGCCCGGTACGGCTGGCAGAATGCCCGGATGAGCGTTCGTGACGCGACCCTCGACGACATTCCCGAGCTGGTGCGGCTGCGTCAGATCCTGGCCGACAGGATGGCCCTGGACGGGAGCCTCCCGATCGAGGAGGACTGGCGACCGGCCTACGCGGAGAGCCTCGCGGAGCGGCTCGGCAGCGCCGACACCGCCGTCTACGTGGTGGACGCGCCCGGCAAGAGGCTGGCGGCCTGCGGGATCGGCCTGATCTTCGAGCGCATGCCCGGCCCCAGCCTCCCCGACGGGCGCTACGGCTACATCCAGGGCATGGCCACCGACCCCGGCCACCGGCGCAGGGGCCACGGCCGGGCCGTCGTCAACGCCCTGATGGAGTGGTACCGGCGGACCGGGGTCCGCCGGGTCGACCTGCACGCCACCTCCGACGCCGAGGCCCTCTACCGGGAGTTCGGGTTCATCGACGACGGCTACCCCTCGCTCACGTGGTGGAATCGCTCCTGACCGTCACCCGGTCGTCGGAGAAGCGCACCGTGAGCTCGTCGCCCGGGGAGATCTCGCTCGCCAGCCGTACGACGTCGCCCGAGGGGCGCTGCACGATCGCGTAGCCGCGCTCCAGCGTGGCGGCCGGGGAGAGCGAGACCAGGCGGGCGCGCAGGTGCTCCAGCGAGTCCTGGGCGCGGTCCAGGGAACCGGTGAGGGAACGCCTCGCCCGGTCCCTGAGCTGCTCGGCCTGCTCGGCCCTGCGCTCGACCTCGCGTACCGGATCGGCGAGGGCGGGGCGCGAACGGGCCGCGGCCAGCCAGGCCGTCTCGCGGTCCAGCCAGCCCTTGGCCACCCTGCGCCCCCGGTCACGGAGCTGGCGGACCAGCGTGAGCTGCTCGCCGACGTCCGGCACGACCTTCTTCGCCGCGTCCGTGGGCGTGGACGCGCGCACGTCGGCGACCAGGTCGAGCAGCGGATTGTCCTGCTCGTGCCCGATCGCGCTGACCACCGGGGTACGGCACGCCGCGACCGCCCGCACCAGGGCCTCGTCGGAGAAGGGCAGCAGGTCCTCCATCGACCCGCCGCCCCGCGCGATCACGATCACGTCCACGTCGGTGTCGGCGTCCAGCCTGCGCAGCGCCTCGATGACCTCGCCGACCGCGTACGGTCCCTGCACGGCCACCGGTTCCACCGTGAACCGGACCGCGGGCCAGCGGCGCCGCGAGTTCTCCAGCACGTCGCGCTCGGCGGCCGAGTCACGGCCGCAGATCAGCCCGACCGTACCGGGCAGGAACGGCAGCCGCCGCTTCCTGTCCACCCCGAAGAGACCCTCGGAGGCGAGCAGCCGGCGCAGGCGCTCCAGCCGTGCCAGCAGCTCACCGACCCCGACCGGCCGCATCTCCAGCGCGGTGAACGCGAAAGAACCCTTGTTGACCCAGAAGTCGGGCTTGAGATGCGTCACGATCCGGGCACCGTCGACCGGCCGGGGGACGGTGGCCTCGTAGACGCCGCGCGGGCAGGTGACCCGGGCCGAGATGTTGGCCACCGGGTCGCGCAGCGTCAGGAACACCGTGCCGCCGCGGGCGGTCAGCTCGGTGATCTGCCCTTCGACCCAGACGGTGCCGAGCTTGCCGATCCAGCCGCCGACCATCTGCAACACCGTGCGGACCGGAAGGGGCTGCTCAGGAGTGGACTTCGAGCTCATGGGCGGGAGCCTACGCGCCGGACGCGACTATTCCCCGGCCTCCAGCTTGGCCAGACGGTTCTCGTACATCCGCACGACGGCCTCGCGGGCGGAGGTGGCCCGCTCGTAGGCGATCAGTTCCCTGATCTGCTCGGCCGTCCTGCCGCGCATGCGCGCCCGCAGCGACGCCACCGTCAGGTCCGCGTAACCGGGCAGCGGTTCGGCCGGTACCGCACCGGCCGCGGCGACCACGTCGGCGGTCGGCGCGGTGACGGACCCGGCCGTCTCCGGGGGAGCGACCCGGGTGCCGGTCACCTCGACCAGCGCGGCGTCCTGGGTCTCCGGCTTCGCCACCTTGACCTCGGCGAGCTCGACCTTCGTCGCAGGGGGCGTCTCGACCACGGCGTCCACCGGGACGGGAGTGGCGTCCCCGGCGTCCCCGGCGTCCCTGACGTCTCCGGTGTTCCCGGTGACCTCGGAGGCGGTCTTCGCGTTCGCGGGAGCGGCCTTGGGGGCCTTGCGGGTCCTGGGGGTGGACGTGGCCGCCGTGGCGGGCTTCGCGGTGGCCCTCGTGCCGGTCCTCCGGGTGGCGGGCTTCGCGGTGGTGGCCTCGGACTCGGGCCGCGGGCTCAGGGTCTCGGCGGTCCCGTTCTCGACGGTCTCGGTCTCGACGTTCCCTGGCTCGACGTTCCCGGTCTCGGCGGTGCCGGTCTCGGGAGTCTCGGTGGCGGCGGGGGTGGCCGGGGTGGCCGACGTGGTCGGGGCCTGCGCCGATTCCTTGACGGCCTTGGTCGCCTTGGTGGTCCTGGGCTTCTTCGCCGCGGGCGTCGTGGTGGCGGTGGCCGCCTCGGTCTCGTCGGCCTTGCTCTTGCCGGCCTTCGTGCCCCGGGTCTTCGCGCTTTCGGCCTTGGTCTCGTCGGCCTTGGTCTCGCCGGTCTTCGTGCTCTCGGTCTTCGTGCTCTCGGCCTTCGTGGGAGCGGCCTCCTCGGCGGGGGCGGCCTTCGCGGCCTTCGCCGTCTTCGCGGCCTTGACGGGCTTGGCGGCCTTGGGCGTCGCGGCGGGGGCCTCGGTGACGGAGGTCCCTATGACGGAAGTCTCTGTGACAGAGGTCTCGGTGTCCGGAGTGTCGGCGACCGGAGCCTCGTCGGTCCGGGTCTTCTCGGCCGAGGTCTTGGCGGCCGGAGTCTCGGTGACCGGGGGCTCGGTGACCGGGGCCGTGGAAGCCGCGGCGGCCTTGGCGGGCTCGGCGGCCGGGGTCTCGGGCGTGGCGGCGGGGGTCTCGGCCACGGTCTCGGGAGCGGCGGTCTCGGGGGTGGCGGGCTTGGGGGTGGCGGGCTTGGGGGCGGCGGGCTTGGCGGGGCTGAAGATGACCGGCTCGTGGGAGGTCCCGGTGCCGTTGCTCTCGGCGGCGGGTGCCTTCTCAGTGATCTTGGACGGTCGCGGTGCGAAGATGACCGGCTCTCGGCGGGCGGGCTTCTCGGCCTCCTCCACCTGCCCGGCGGCGCTCTCGGCCGGTGCCTCGTCCGCGCTCCTGGAGGGACGCGGTGCGAAGATGACCGGCTCTCGGCGGGCGGGCTTCCCGGTCTCCTCCACCTGCTCGACGGCGCTCTCCTCGACGTCCACCGGCACGTCGGCGGTCGCCTCCCGGGACTCGTCGAGGTCGTCCTCACGGCCGGAGGAGCCCTTGATCTTGTTCCGGACCCGGTCGCCGAGGAGCAGAGCCTGGCCGACCCCGCTCAGGGCGGTCTGCAGCATGTGCAGGGGAAGATCTTTTGCTTTCTGTGTGACACTGCGGATCATGTCGGGGACTGACATGGCGTCTCCCTGGAGGTCTGTGTCGGGAAGGACAGATGTGACAAGTACGGGCCTGCGGGATGTTGCGCCGGGCTCATGGGACGTATGGGCCGTCTCGCGGACGCGTCCACGTAGCATAAGAGCATGACTTCCATGACCCCTGCGAACCGACGCGTACTGGTGGCGAAGCCCCGTGGCTACTGTGCGGGGGTCGACCGTGCGGTCCAGGCCGTGGAGAAGGCGCTGGAGCAGTACGGTGCGCCGATCTACGTCCGCAAGCAGATCGTCCACAACACCCACGTCGTCAGGACGCTGGAGGAGCGCGGCGCGATCTTCGTCGACGAGACCGAGCAGGTGCCCGAGGGGGCCATCGTGGTCTTCTCCGCCCACGGCGTCTCCCCGGAGGTCCACCGCGAGGCCGCCCGGCGCAGCCTGAGGACGATCGACGCCACCTGCCCCCTGGTGACCAAGGTGCACAACGAGGCCAAGCGTTTCGCCTCCCAGGACTACGACATCCTCCTCATCGGGCACGAGGGCCACGAGGAGGTCGAGGGCACCGCGGGCGAGGCGCCCGACCACATCCAGCTCGTCGACGGGCTGGAGTCGGTCGGCACGGTGCAGGTCAGGGATCCCGAGCGGCTGGTCTGGCTCTCGCAGACCACGCTCTCGGTGGACGAGACGGTCGAGACGGTCTCCCGCCTCAAGGAGCGCTTCCCCAACCTGATCGACCCGCCCAGCGACGACATCTGCTACGCCACCCAGAACCGTCAGGTCGCGGTCAAGGAGATCGCCGCCCAGGCCGAGCTGGTGATCGTCGTCGGCTCGGAGAACTCCTCCAACTCCAAGCGGCTGGTCGAGGTCGCCCTCGACCACGGGGCCGACGCCTCCTACCTGGTCGACGACGCCTCGCTCATCCAGGACGCCTGGCTCGAAGGCGTCACCACGGTCGGTGTGACGAGCGGCGCCTCGGTGCCCGAGGAGCTCGTCGCCGGGGTCCTCGCCCGCCTCGCCCGCAACGGGTTCGAGGACGTGCAGGAGGTCGAGTCCGTCGAGGAGAACGTGCGGTTCGCGCTCCCGCACGAGCTCCGTAAGAACCTGCGCGTCACGGCGGTCTGACCTGTCGTCCCGCGCCCCGGCCTCCGGGCCGGGGCGGGCCGGTGACCACCACCCGGTCCGAGGGCCCCGCCCGCGACGGCGCCCGGCCGGGGCCGCAGGGGCGGGTCAGCGTTCGTCGCGCGGCGTCCCGTAGACCTTGGGCTCGAAGTACCCCTCGGGTTCGGGGGCGAAGGCGGTCTCCCCGCTTCTCGGGCGGGGCACGGACGCCTTGGTCGCCTTGAGCTCGTCGCGCAGCTCGCGGACGCAGCGGGTCAGCCCGCGACGCCAGGCGATCACCAGCACCAGGAGCGAGCCGCCGAACAGCCAGGGGGCGCCCTGGGACAGCGCGGTGTACATGCCCAGCCCGAAGGCCTGCAGCGGGGTGGCCGCGAACAGGGAGCGGACCGCCTCGATGAGCACGGTGGTCACGAAGAAGACCAGGGGCGGGGAGACCACCAGAGAGAGCAGCTCCCTCGGGTTGACCAGCGCCGTCGCACCCGCGCAGCCGATCACGAACGCCACGCCGGTCAGCGCGGACAGCCCCGACAGGGCCTGCAGCACACCTCCCAGCAGCGTGGCCACCAGCACGAGGGCCAGCGCGCCCCGGACGGTCAGCCGGATGCCGCCGGGCCGGTCAAGCTCACTCATGCGATCACCCCGCCGGGCGGCTGCACGCCGCCTCGCTCGTCCACCACTCGTCCCCTTGACCTCGGCCCCCGCGTCATCGGTCCCGTCGCCTCCAGTGTCCGGCCGCAGGCGTCCACAGGGAAAGGTCTCAGGGCAGGTCGTTGGTCAACCTACCGTTCAGGCGGGATACGAGAGACGGGCTTGGCTCCTCTTCCGCGAGCAGTTCGGGTGAGGTCAGGGCGCGCGGCAGGTCCTCCAGAGGCTGCGGCCCCTCCAGTTTCTCCTCGACCAGGCCCAGGTCGTTGAGCTTGCGGGCGCTCACCAGCACCCGCGTCTCCAGCGAGCCGACCGTCCTGTTGTACGACTCCACCGCCCGGCTCAGCGAACGTCCCAGGGACTCGACGTTGCGGCCCATGCTGCTCAGCCGCTCGTACAGCTCCTTGCCGACCTCGAAGATCGCCCGCGCGTTCTCGCTGAGCGCGGCCTGCTGCCAGGCGTACTGCGCGGTGCGGAGCATGGTGATCAGCGTGGTGGGGGTGGCGATGTGGACCCGCCGCCGCATGGCGTACTCCAGCAGGGCGGGGTCGCGTTCCAGGGCCGGGGCGAGGAACGCCTCGCCGGGGATGAACAGCACCATGAACTCCGGTGCCGGGCTGAACGCCTGCCAGTAGGACTTGGAGGCGAGCCGGTCCACGTGCTCGCGCACGTGCCGGGAGTGGGAGTCGAGCCGGGCCGACTGGTGGTCCGGATCGGTCGACTCGGCGGCCTCCAGGTAGGCGGCCAGCGAGACCTTGGAGTCGACCACGATGTTCTTGCCCCCGGCCAGGCGCACCACCATGTCGGGCCGCAGGACGCCGTCCGGGGTGGTGACGCTGACCTGCTCGTCGAAGTCGCAGAAACGCTGCATCCCGGCGATCTCGGCCACCCTGCGGAGCTGGAGCTCCCCCCACCGCCCCCGGGCCTCCGGGCGTTGCAGGGCCCGTACCAGCGTGCTCGTCTGGGCGCGGAGCTGCTCGTTGCTCTCGCGGACGACGTCGATGTGCTTGGCCAGCTCGGCGTGGGCGGCCCGCTGGCCCGCCTGCGTGTCGCGCAGCTGCGTCTCGACGCGCGACAGGGTGTCCTTGAGCGGCTCGATCAGGTGCTCGACGGCCTGCTTGCGCTGTTCCAGCTCTCCGGCGGCCTCGGCCCGGCCCGCGGCGAGCCTCGTCTCGGCCAGTTCCAGAAAGCGCAGGTTGTTGACGTCGAGCGCGCGTGTGGACAGGGCCTGGAACCGGTCGGCGAGCTGTCCCTCGACGTAGGCGAGCTTCTCTTCCGCGATCTTCGCGCGGGCCTCGGCGTCGGCCAGGCGCGCGGCCATGTCGGTGGCTCCGGAGGCGGCCCGTGCCCGCCCCAGCAGGAACCCGATCGCGAGTCCCGCGGCGAGGCCCACCGCCAGCTGGAAGGAGAGCGCCATGACGTCCACCCCGGCATGATTCCAGGCCCGGCCCCTCCTGGCGCGCCGACACGCCTCCGAAATCGGGCCGATCGCCCCCCGTGACGGGTTCGTGTCGACCGGCTGACGGGTCCGTGGCGACCGGCACCGGGTCATTCCGCGTAAACTCGGCTCACGTGAGCCTGAGCATCGGCATCGTCGGATTGCCCAACGTCGGCAAGTCAACGCTTTTCAACGCGCTGACGAAGACCGCCAACGCCCTGGCGGCGAACTATCCGTTCGCCACCATCGAACCCAACGTGGGCATCGTCGGCGTCCCCGACCCGCGTCTTGAGAAGCTGGCCGAGATCTTCGGGTCGGCGAAGATCCTGCCGGCGAAGGTCGAGTTCGTCGACATCGCCGGGCTGGTCCGCGGCGCCTCGGAAGGGCAGGGACGGGGCAACCAGTTCCTCGCCAACATCCGCGACACCGACGCGATCTGCCAGGTCATCCGGGTCTTCGACGACCCGGACGTGACCCATGTGGACGGCGGGGTCTCTCCCGGACGCGACATCGAGACGATCAACACCGAGCTGATCCTCGCGGACCTGCAGACGCTGGAGAAGGCGATCCCCCGCCTGCAGAAGGAGTCCAGGACCAACAAGGACCGCAAGTCCGCGCTGGACGCGGCCGAGGCGGCCTTCAAGCTCCTCGACGGCGGCACCACCCTGTACGCCGGGGCCAAGGGCGCCGGGATCGACCCCGCGGACCTGCGCGAGCTGCACCTGCTGACCGCCAAGCCGTTCCTGTACGTCTTCAACCTCGACGCCGACGAACTGGTGGACGACGCGCTCCGCGCCAGGCTGTCGGAGCTGGTCGCCCCGGCCGAGGCCGTCTTCCTGGACGCCAAGATCGAGTCCGAGCTCGTCGAGCTCGACGAGGAGGAGGCGCTGGAGCTGCTGCAGTCCGTCGGGCAGCAGGAGTCGGGCCTGACCCAGCTGGCCAGGGTGGGCTTCGAGACCCTGGGCCTGCAGACCTACCTGACCGCCGGTCCCAAGGAGACCCGGGCCTGGACGATCCGCAAGGGCGCCACCGCTCCCGAGGCCGCCGGGGTCATCCACACCGACTTCCAGCGGGGCTTCATCAAGGCCGAGATCGTCTCCTACGACGAGCTGGTCGAGGCCGGCTCCATCGCCGCAGCCCGCCAGGCCGGCAAGGCCCGGATCGAGGGCAAGGACTACGTCATGCGCGACGGCGACGTGGTGGAGTTCCGCTTCAACGTCTGACGAAGGTTCGACGTCCGGCGAAGGTCCGACGTCCGGCGAAGATCCCGCGTCCGGCGAAGATCCTTGTCCGGCGAGGGTCCCGCGTCCGGCGAGGACCGAGAACACGCTCCGGCCCGGTCCGGCTCCACGCGAGCCGGGCCGGGCCGTTTCGGTCCCGGGGGCCCGCGCACGACTCGGCCCCCTGGAACAGGGTTTTTGTCGTTTGTGACACTGGGTGACGTATTTCGCGTTAAATGCGCAGGTCGCGACAGTCCGCGAACCGTCCAGTTAGCAATGGGTGGCGTTTGGGTAATCGACCCGCGCCCTGGCCAGGGGTAATACACATTCGGTCGGGCATCTGCGGCATCGGCGGCCTCGCCGGGGTTCCAGACCCGGTTTGCTCAGTCATCACGATGCCTGCAGCATAGGCGTGGCTTTCCTGGAAGAATCGGCGGGGCGGCTAGAGTAAGTGCGTCACCCTGGCCAACGGGATCGGCGGCAATACGACACCGCACCGGCCGGAAGTGACGCGAGCGGAGGCGTGATGGCTCGAAGGTCGACGGTCCAGCGTGATCCCCGGATCGCTGGCGACCCCGAGCTGTCGGCATACCCGGATTTTCCCGACGATCCCGACCTCGACCGTGTTCCGGCACGCCGCAGGGGCACGCCCCGCAACCGCTGGTCCGGCGGCGGAGGCCGCTGGCTGGTCTGGGCCGGCCGCGCCGTGCTCTGGGCACTGATCATCGTCATCGTGGTGAACGGGGTGCGCGCCCCCTTCGAGCGCTTCACCCAGCCGAACGCCCCCACCGGCACGGCCCCCGTCGCGGGGGAGGGCTTCCCCACCGTCCAGGGCTCGGCCTTCGCGGCCCAGTTCGCCGAGGTCTACCTGAACTTCGACGGGGCACGCCTGGAGGAGCGGGAGTCCAGGCTGGCCCCCTACCTGCCCGAGGGCGTCGAGTCGCAGTTCGGCTGGGACGGTCTCGGCCGGATGAGCGCTGGAGCGGTGCAACCGTACGGGATCGAGGTCGTCGACGCCGAGAACGCCGTCGTCACCGTCGCCTACCAGTCCGAGGACCGCCGCCAGCTGCTGTCGGTGCCCATCTACCACGACCGGTCGGCCAAGAGGTTCGTCGTCGCGGGACGGCCGGGCATCCTGCCCGCGCCCGGCGCGGCCGACCTGCCGCCCAAGCCCGCGCCCGACCGCGACCGCGCCGCCGAACAGGAACTGCGCCCCTCGCTGGAGGGCTTCTTCAAGGCGTACGCGGCGAGCGACACCGCCTCCCTGCGGCTCTACGCCGACGCAGGCACCACCCTGGAGGGTTTCTCCGGAGCCCTGACCTTCCTGCAGCTCAAGGACCTCTCGGTGCCTCTCCCCGCGGGCAGCACCCGCCAGGTGACCGCGACGGTCTCGTGGGGCGTCCCGGCGAAGACGACGACGTCCGACGAGCCGGAGCCCGCGGACCCCGGCCAAATGGGAGGCAAGCTCGAACAGGCGTACCTGCTCACCATGGTCAAGCAGGGCGACAAATGGTTCGTCAAGGACATCCGCGGCGCGTACCGATCCGTGGCGGGATGACTCATGATCGAATGGTGCCGGTCCATGGTGAGCAGACCCCCCCTGATCGACGATCCACCGGTCCGGGCCCCGGCGCGTACGCGCCGCGGGCCCGTCATCACCCGGCGGGCGCGATCGTGAGTACGGAGGACAAGAAGTGATTCTCAAGACCATGTTGCTGAGCGTCGTGGAGCTCGCTCAGCCCACAGCTCCTCCCGCAGGCGTCAACACCGAGGGCCTCGCCGACTTCCTCCGCAGCTTCTTCGCCCCCCTCTTCCTGGTCATCGTCTCGGTGGTGGCCCTCTTCTTCCTCTTCACCCGTGAGATCACCAGGTTCGTCCAGTTCATCATCCTGGCGATCGCCATCGGAGTGATCTTCTACGTGCCGAACATCATCGAGGTGACGGCCAAGGCGATCGCGGGCGCGCTGGGCATCTCGGGGGGTTGAGACCGCGCCCGAACGGTCACACAAGGAGAGGCGGAGAGGAGGATCACGTGGATCTGCCCACGTACACCAATATCTGGAGGATCGAGAAGCGGCTCTACAAGCTGTACGACCTACGGCTGCCGATGCCGCTCCCGATCGTCTGGATCGGTGGGTTCGTGGGAGTGCTGGCCCCGTGGTCGCTCCTGCTCTACCTGCTCGGTCTCCCCTTCGCGGCTCCCTGGCACGTCATCTACCTGGTGCCGCCCGGCATCGTCACCTGGCTCTCCACCCGGCCGGTGATCGAGAGCAAGAGGCTCACCGAGCTGCTCCAGTCGCAGCTGCGCTACGTGGGCGAGCCGCGTACCTGGTGCCGGATGGCACCCGTCTCCGAGCCCGCCGAGGTCGCGCTGAACGGCCGGGTCTGGCGTGCCTCGCCGCAGTACGGATCGGTCAAGGTCAAGGCGTCCCGCAAGGTCCGCCAGGCACAGGCCAAGCGCGCCGCGGCCCGCGAGGTGCGTCCGGCCGTGGCCGCCGCGGCCGCGGCGGCGGCCACCGCCCCGGTCGCCCGCGAGCGGATCACCTGGAGCCAGAGCCGCGCCCAGCGCCAGGGGGTCGCCCCGGCACTCGGCCAGGCCACGGCCGTCGAGACGGCGCCGGCCGTGCTTCCGGTCGCGATGCCGGTCACCGTGCCGTCGATGCCACCGATGCCACCGATGCCTCCGCTGCCCGTCTCCGCGGCGGAACCGGCCGGGGGATCGGCCGCGGGGTCGGCCGGGGGACCCGTCGTGTCGGGTACGCGTCCCGAAGGTGTGGGCCGGGCGGGTTCCGGTCGTGCGGGATCGTCCTCCTCGTCCTTCTCGTCGTCCGTGAAGCGGACCGGTGAGGAGGAGCGCGCCCCGGACGTGACCGCGTCCGCCGGGAACGACATCGCCGCCCCGGGCGACACCGTCGAGGCGACGGGTGCCGGCCGGGCCGGGAGGGGCTTCGGCAGGACCGTCGAGGCGAAGGGCACGAAGCCGGAAGACAGGACGAAGGGCACGGGCAACGCCAGGGAGGCCGAGGACTCCGGAGTCGCCGAGGGCTCCGGGACGGCCGGGGGGACGAAGGGTTCCACGAGGGCCGGGGGGCGGGTCTCCGCGTCCTCGCCGTCCTCGCCGTCCTCCGCGTCCCCGTTCCCGGTCGCCCCCGCGTCCCCGGTGTCCTCCGAGACGCCGGGGGCGTCCGGGAGGCCGTCGCCGTCCGAGGCGCCGGTGGCCGCCGGGGGGCCGGTGGCGTCCGAGGCCTCATCGGCTCCGTCCGCCCCCATCGGCACCGAGGCGCTGCGCCGCCTGCGCAGGCTGGCCGCCTCCGCCGACGCCCAGCGCGCCGCGGCGGCCCCGCAGGTCCCGCCGGCGGCTCCGGTGCCGCCCCTGACCGATCCGCCCGCGTCGATCCCGCCCGTGTCGATCCCGTCCACGCCCGTCCCGTCCGCCGCCGTTCCGCCCGCCGTGCCGACCGCTCCCGCCGAGCGACCCGAGCGACCCGAGCGACCCGAGCGACCCGAGCCGACCGGCACACCGAAGCGACCCAAGGGGTCCGAGCAGACCGGCACACCGAAGCGGTCCGAGCGTCCTGAACGGCCCGAGCCGGCCGGGACACCCGAGCGGCCCGCCGTCTCCGATCCCGTGCGCGACCCTGCCGACCCGGCCGTCGCGCCCTTCGTGCCGAGGTTCGTCGGCCCGGCCCCGGCCGGGTGGCGGACCGCGGAGGCGACCGGGCTCCCCACCGACGAGACGAACACGACCGACGAGACGAACACGACCGGCAGGACGCACGCGACCGGCGCGGCGAGCGCGGCCGACCCCGCGGACACCACGGATACCAAGAACACCGTGGACGCGATGGACGCAGAGGAGAGCGCGCGACGCCGGCACCGCAGGGGCCGTCCCGCCCCCATCGGCCACCCGGGCACCTCGGGCACCCCGGGCACTCCAGGCTCCGCGGGCTCCGCGGGCTCCGCGCGGGCCTGGCCTCCCGAGCGGCTCGCGGGCGCGCAGACGGGTCCGGCCGACCCGAGCGGTGCCCGGCCGGGCGCCGGGATGTCGATCCGTGCCGTCCCCACCGGGGCGGCCAAGGCCGATCCGGTGACCCCCGCGCCTCCCGTGCCCGCCTCCTCGTACGGCGAGGCCGAGACCAGGGTCCGCAGGGTGGAGTCGGTGGTCGGCCGGGACTCCTCCGGTGGCTGGCGACGCCTGGCCCAGGTGGTGATCGGACCCGGCGGCGGTGGCCGTACGGACGGCTCGGAGATCGACGAGGCGCGGGCCAGGGCGGTCTTCAGCGGCGCGCGCCGGGTGGTGGTGCTGGGATGCACCGGCGGCGCCGGGCAGACCACGACCGCGCTCATGCTCGGTCACACGCTGGCCCGCTACCGGGAGGACCGGATCCTCGCGGTCGACGCCAGCACCGGCTCGCACGCGCTGTCCGGCAGGATCCAGGGGGAGTCGCCCGAGACGCTGAGCTCCCTGCTCGCCGGGCTCGACGGCGTCCAGGGCTACCTGGGGATGCGTGCCTACACCAGCCGCTGCGCCTCGGGGCTGGAGGTCGTCGCCGGGGACAGCGACGCCGACGCCGAGAAGCGCCTGGCCGACCGCACGCTCTTCTCCGACCGACGCCTCGGCCAGACGATGGACATGCTCGACCGGTACTACAAGATGATCGTCGTGGACCCGGCGGCGGCCCTGGCCGCCCGCGTCCTGCCCTACGCCGACCAGCTCGTCCTCGTCGTCCCGGCCAGCGAGGACGGGCCGGACGCGGTGGCCATGACCTACGAGTGGCTCGACGGGCACGGCTGCGCCGACCTCCGCCAGCGGGCCGTCATGGTGGTCAACGGGGTGAGCCGCCGCAGCATGGAGGACGTGGAGCACGCCGAGGCGGTCGCGCGGGGCAGGTGCCGGGCGATCGTCCGGATCCCCTGGGAGGACGCGCTGGCCCCCGGCAGGGACGACCGGGTGGAACCGTCCCACCTGAGGGCGCCGGGCCGCCGGGCCTACCTGGCCCTGGCCGGCGTCGTGGTGGCGGGCTTCGGAACGGTGCAGTCGAGCCGACCCAGCGAGGAGGAAATAGCCCAGTGATCCCCCGGGCACGAGGAGATGTGGTGAACGGGCTGGACCGGACGCGGGTGAGCGGGCCGTGCCGGCGCAGGGCGGGCGGCCCGGCCGAGGGCCGTCCGGGTACGGCCGCGAGCGGTGCGGGCACGGCCGGACGGTCGGCGGGGGAGGGACGGTGAGCCGCGCCTCCCGGGCGCGCAGCCGCCTCGCCGTCCGGTACTTCGACGACCGGATCCTGCTGACCGACTCGTCGGTCTGGGCCTACTTCAGGCTTCCCACCGTCAGTTACGAGTTCATCACCCCGGAGGAGCGGGAGGCGCTGGCCACGAACATCACGATCGCGCTGGCCGCGATCCGGATGCCCGACGCCGAGGTCCACCTGCGGGTGGCGCACCGCACCTACCCGGCCGCCGAGTGGGCGATGGCGCTGAACGCCACCTCCGACGAGGGACCGGGCTGGCGCGACTACCTGGAGGACATGTACCGGCACGTCTGGGCCAAGGACTTCTGGACCAAGGAGGTCTACCTCGGCGTGCGGCTCGGCCAGCGCGGGCGCCAGCTCGGGGCCGGGGTGCTCTCCCAGCTCTTCGGCTTCTACCAGCGCAGCGAGAAGGTCCTGGGCATCGAGGACGACCACGTCCCCAAGGCGGAGATCGCCAAGTGGTCCGAGCAGGCCGAGCGGCTGGGCAGGGCGCTCGCGGCCAGCTCCCTGTACGCCAGGCACGCCACCTCCGTCGAGCTCGCCTGGCTCTTCCAGCACGCCACGACCGGCTCCCTGGGGGATCCGCCCGCCTCGGCGAGCCCCAAGCGCAGGTGGGGGCAGGGGGAGATCGAGTCCCTGGTCGAGGGGCAGATCCACAACGGCAGGGCGCTGCTGAGGATCGAGCAGCCGCACGGCGACTCGTACGTGGCGCACATGTCCTTCGCCCGGTTCCCCGACCTGATGCCGTTCCCCGACGGCGAGCCCTGGATGCACTTCGCCGACCAGCTCCCCTTCCCGGTGGAGATCAGCTCCAGGATGCGGCTGATCCCGCCGGTCAAGGCCAGCAAGGACGTGGCGCGCCAGCTCGCGCACGCCCGCGACATGGACATCCACATCCGGGAGGCCGGGGCGGAGGCACCGCTGGCGCTGGCCGAGCAGATCGACGCGGCCCGGATGCTGGAGCACGGCATCACCAAGGAGCGCCTGCCGTTCGTCTACGGCTGGCACCGCCTGATCGTGTCGGCCCCGACCGAGGAGATCTGCGTGCAGCGGGTCGAGGCGGTCGTGGAGCACTACCGCGACATGGGCATCGACATCGTCAACTCCACCGGCGACCAGTTCTCGCTGTTCTGCGAGACGCTGCCGGGCGAGAAGGTCCGGGTCAACGCCTACGCGCAGCGGCAGCCGTTGCGCACGATCGCGGGCGGCATGGCCACCGCCACCGTCGACCTGGGCGACCGGACCGACGAGAACGGTTCGGGCTGGATGGGCCCGTACATCGGGGAGACCCTGGGGCGGGCCCGCAGCATCGTGCACTTCGACCCGCTGGTGGCGGCGACGCGCAACCGGCCGACGGCCATCGCCATCACCGGCGAGCCCGGCGGCGGCAAGACCACGCTGGCACTGCTGATGATCTACCAGATGGCGCTGCGCGGGGTGACGGTCGCGGTCATCGACCCCAAGGGCGACGCCGACTCCCTGGTACGGCTGCTGCAGCAGCGCGGCAGGAAGGCGCGGATCATCCCGCTCGGCTCGGCGGCGCCGGGCCTGCTCGACCCGTTCTCGTTCGGCGACGACCTCGCGGCCAAGAAGACGATGGCCACCGAGACCCTCCGCCTGCTGCTGCCGCGCATGTCGGAGGAGCGCGAGTCGGCGATGATCCAGGCGGTCGCGGCGGTCTCCAACGCCGACGACCCCTCGCTGGGCAAGGTCGTCGACTTCCTGGAGCGGACCGACGACGCCGCCTCCAAGAACCTGGGCGCGGTGCTGCGCTCCATGTCGGACATGCATCTGGCCCGGCTCTGCTTCGACCCCTCCGGTGGCGACCAGATCGACACCGAGGGCTGGACCACGGTCTTCACCCTGGGCGGCCTGACGCTGCCCGACGCCTCCACCGGCCGCGACGACTACTCCTACGAGCAGCGCCTGTCGGTGGCGCTGCTCTACCTCGTCGCGCAGTTCGCGCGGGGCCTGATGAACGGCCTGGACCGCCGGTCGCCCAAGGCGATCTTCCTGGACGAGGCGTGGGCGATCACCTCCACGCCCGAGGGCGCCAAGCTGGTGCCCGAGGTCAGCAGGATGGGCCGCTCCCGGAACACGGCGCTGGTCCTGGTCTCCCAGAACGCCGGCGACCTGCTGAGCGAGCAGGTGACGAACTGCCTGTCGTCGGTGTTCGCGTTCCGCTCCACCGAACGGGTCGAGGTGGAGCACGTGATGGCGCTGCTCGGGGTCGAGCCGTCCGAGGAGCACAAGGCCGTGCTCCGCTCGCTCGGCAACGGCGAGTGCGTCTTCCGGGACCTGGACGGCCGGGCGGGCCGTATCGGGGTGGACCTGGTCTCGGACGAGCTGCTGCGCTGGCTGGACACGAATCCCACCCGAGACAGACCCGACGAGAAAGTGCATGATCTTCCTGGGGGCGGCAGAGTCGACGGTCCGGGGGCTGCGGCGCTGGAGGTGCGGTCATGAAAGGCTCCCTCAGGGGAATCACAAGCACGCGCGGGCGGGACCCGGGCGGGCAGGGCTCCACCCGCGGGCCCGGCTCACGGACGAGGCGCGTCCCCGGCAAATCAGGCGGATCTCGCGGGCGGTTCCTGCGGCGCGGCGGCGAGGGCCGCGTCCGGAGGGGACGGCTCGGCAGGCGGATCGCCGTCGGGCTGGTGATGCTGGCCGCCTTCCTGGCCCTGCCGCTGGTCCTGCCCTCGGACACGTCCACGGCCGTGGCGGCGGCGCCCTGCGACATGTCCCCGGACCTGTCGCCGGACATCGTCGCGGGCGGCGTGGACGGGCTGATCAAACCGCCGGTCGCCGACCCCGCGCCGGGCACCCTGCCGGCGCAGGCCCCCGGCACGCAGAGCAACTACGCGACCTACGGCATGAGCGGCCAGTTCTGGCACACCCACCTGCTCGGCTGCGACGACATCGCGGCGGTGATGGGCAACGCCATGGCCAACACGGTCTTCCTGTGGGCCAAGGCGCTGGACCGGCTGACCATCACGACCTACCAGGCGGCGGCCACCGAGGGCCCGCTGGAAGCGATCAAGAACGTCGTCGACGACATCGTGATCCGGCTCGCCGACGCCATGTACTGGCCGTACCTGCGGCCGATCGTCATCCTCGGCGCCATCTGGCTGGCCTGGTACGGGCTGATCCGCAAGCGCGCCACCACCACCGCCGAGGGCGTCATCTGGATGGTCCTCGCGGTCACCGTGGCGGTCTGGTTCTTCAGCCGTCCCGGCGACCTGACCGGGGTCGGGAAGGTCGTCACCGACAAGACCGGAGAGGTGATCAACTCGGCCTTCTCCGGGCTGCCCGGGGCCGGTGGGACGTCCTGCCTGCCGCGGCCGGGAGAGGCCGCCCCGCAGGCCCAGGGCGGCGGGTACGGCCAGAGCGGCGTGCCCGGTGTCGAGCAGAACGCCGACGCGCTCTGGTCCACCCTGGTCTGCAAGCCGTGGCTGATGGGACAGTTCGGCACGGCCGACGCCGACGCCCCGATCATCAAGCTGTTCGGCGCCAGGCTGCTGGAGATCCAGACGATCGACGCGGCCGAGATCAAGAGCGCCGAGATGCCCGAGGCCGGCTCCCACCAGGAACGGTACGAGACGGAGATCGCCGACAAGCTGCAGAACGCGCCCGTCTTCCCGCTCTTCCAGGGCAAGGACTGGACGAACCGGCTGGGGGTCGCGATCGGCGCCTTCATGGCCGCGGTGGTCGCCGGGTTGCTGATCTTCCTGGTGGCGGTCTCGCTGCTGGTGCTCAAGGTCGGGTTCCTGTTGCTGCTGATCCTCGCCCCGGTCTTCCTGCTGATCGGCGTCCATCCGGGATCGGGGCGGATCATCGCCATGCGCTGGGTGGAGATGCTGATCGGCACCCTGCTCAGACAGGCGGTGCTGGCCCTGGTCCTGGGCGTGCTCGTGTACGGCTACGCGCTGATCATCTCCACGGCGATGCCGTGGGGCCTCCAGGTCATGTTCATGGCGATCCTGACGATCGCGGTGTTCTTCTACCGGCGGCCGTTCCAGCACCTGTTCGCCTCCATGGACGGGCACACCCTCACCACCCGGATGCTGGGCGACGCGGCCACCGCGCCGACCCTGCAGCGGGCCGCGTCCGCGCTGCCGCCGGTGGCGGCGGCCAGGGTCGGACGGTGGGGCATGCGCAAGGCGGAACCGATGCTGCAGGCGGCCGCGATGGCGAGCGGGGCCTCGGTCGGCGCGGCGGCGGCCGCGGTCGCCCAGGGCAGGGTCCGCGGCGAGGAGGGCGGTGCCACACCGGCCACCCCGTCGGGCACCCGGGTCCCGGCCGGCGCGCAACCGGCCCCGCTCGACACCGACGCCCAGGCGGCCGGCCGTCGCAGGGGCACGGGCCGCCCGGTCACCACGGCACGCCCCGGCGCCGCA
Source organism: Streptosporangium sp. NPDC050148 (assembly GCF_055586505.1). Taxonomy (NCBI): domain Bacteria; kingdom Bacillati; phylum Actinomycetota; class Actinomycetes; order Streptosporangiales; family Streptosporangiaceae; genus Streptosporangium; species Streptosporangium sp. NPDC050148. The sequence continues at coordinate 176,978 of NZ_JBVJIA010000006.1, forward strand.
CCACCGCTCAACCTCTCCGGCACGGGTACGGGAGGCGGCACGCCCCCGGCCAGGTCCGGCGGCTCCTCGGCGCGGAACTCCGGGGGCTGGTTCGGCGGCCGTTCCGGCGGCTGGGCGCCGCAGGGCGGCTCCGGGTCCGCCCCGGCCGGTCGTTCCTCCGGCGGGCCCTCCTCCACGGGCAGGTCGTCCGGTTCCCCGTCGGTCAGGCCCTCGGCACCCCCGGCGGGCAGGCCCCCGGCGCCCTCCTCGGGTTCCACGGGCGGTGGCAGGCAGGGCGGGAGCATCTTCGGCGGCTCCTCCCGCGGCTCCTCCGGGTCCTCGGGCGGGTCCTCGTCCGGTTCCTCGCGGGGCGGCTCCTCCGGGTCCTCCTCGCGGGGCGGGTCGCCGGGCGGGAGCATCTTCGGCGGCGGTGGAGGCGGCGGTGGCGGCAGGAGCGGCGGCGGTCCCGCGGGCTCCGGCGGCCCGCGCAGTTCCTCGGGCGGCTCGCGGAGCTCCGGTTCCGGGGGCAGGTCCTCCGAGGCGCCCCCGCTGTGGATCACCAGGCGGTCGGAGCGCAACGGGGAGTCCGGTGAGGCGGCGCCGCCGTTCTGGCTCCGCCCGTCGAAGCCCGGCAGGGACTGAGGCAGGGACTGACCATGACCGAGCTGGGCAACCGGCGGGGAGTCGTCTTCGCGGTGCTGGTCGCGCTGCTCGCCGCGGTGGGCGTCTACCTGACCATGGGGTCCGACCCCGGCGCGGGACCGGGGGGCCGGCCGGACCCGGCCGGTGCCACCCGCGGCGTGGCCGGGACGGAGGGGCAGGGCGACGCCGAGCCGGCGCGCCCGGCCGCGACGGCCAGCGACGCCCCGTTCGACGTCTACTCCTACCTGCCCATGACCAGGCAGGAGCTGGCCGCCGCCGCGGACTACGCGCGGCGTTTCACCGCCGAGTACGGCACCTTCGGCCACGACGAGGACCCGGCGGTCTACGGCGACCGCCTCAAGGGCTACACCACGGCCGAGTTCTCGGGCGTGCTGCTGCGGACCGTGACCTCACCGGGCACGATCGAGGCGAACAAGGCCGACGAGATCGTCTCGGTCGGGACGGCGCGGGTGAAGGAGATCCGGCAGATCGACAGCGCCTCGGTGGTGTTCGTGGTCGTCGGCACCCAGAACGTCACGGCCAAGAGCGGGAGCAGCCGGCGGACCGCGGAGTACGCCGTCACGCTCATCCAGGCCGGTGCGGAATGGCGGGTCCACGACCTCCAGCCGGCCGACTCCGGCCAGGAGGGAGACGACCAGCCCCTCGAGACCGGTCAGACCGGCGAGGCCGGATGAACGGCGAGGCCGGTGAACGGCGGGCCCGGACGAGCGGCGAGGGCGGATGAACCGCGGGACCATGAACCGCGGGACCATGAACGGCGGGGTCGGATGAGCGGCGGGAGCCGATGAGACAGAACAGGCACCTTCGTCTCGGGCTGATCCTCGGCGTCGCCGCAATCTGCATGATCACGCTCATCATGGCGCCGATGATGATGATCAGTGGTTTCCCCTCGTTCCCGTCCGTCAGCGGCCCGGAGGCCCAGGCCGCCTGCGAACCGGGCGCGCGGACCGTGGGCGAGGAGTCGGAGACGGCCACCTCGGACATCCCCGAGAAGTACCTGAAGCTCTACCGTGAGCACGGTGAGGAGATCGGCGTCCAGTGGAACGTGCTCGCCGGGGTCGGCAAGCGCGAGACCGACCACGGGCGCTCCAAGCTCCCCGGCGTGCAGAGCGGCGTCAACTACGCCGGTGCCGCCGGGCCGATGCAGTTCCTCATCAGCACCTGGGGCGGCAAGGCGAAGATCAAGATCCCGTCCACGTTCAACGGCTACGCCTCCGACGGCGACGGAGACGGCTGGGCCGACGTGTACAACCCGGCGGACGCCATCCTAGGCGCCGCGAAGATGCTGAAGCGGAACGGCGCGCCGGAGGACGTGCGCCGCGCGCTGTTCGTCTACAACCGGGCCTGGTGGTACGTCGACCAGGTCATGGAGATCGCCGGGAAGTACGCCAAGGACGGCGAGGTCACCACGCCGCCGGAGGCCGACGAGAGCTGCGACGAGCCCCTGCTGGAGGCCGCGCCGTCCGACACGGTGGCCGCGATCCTCGAGTACGCCATGGCCCAGCGGGGCAAGCCCTACATCTGGGGCGGCACCGGACCCGCGGGGTACGACTGCTCCGGCATCATCTACATGGCCTACCGGAGCGTCGGCCTGACCATCCCGCGCACCACGTTCGGGCAGTGGCCGTTCGGGGTGCGGGTGCCCGCGGGCGAGGAACAGGCGGGCGACCTCGTCTTCTTCAACTCCGGCCCCGGCACCGGCCCGGACCGTCCCGGACACGTGGGCATGGTGGTCTCGCCGGGGAAGATGGTCGAGGCGAGATGCCGGCTGTGCGGGCCGATCAAGGTCACCACCTACCGGGACCGCACCGGAATCGTGGGATACACCCGGCCGCTGCAAAACCCCCAGATTCTCGAGCAACTGAGATTGAAGGAGCAGGGCTGACAGAATCGGGCCCCATGGAAAAAGTCGTTGTGGGCGCCGCCATCGTCGACGGCGCGGGGAGACTGCTCGCCGCCCAGCGCGCGGACCCTCCCGAGCTGGCAGGGGGCTGGGAACTTCCGGGAGGGAAGGTCGATCCCGGTGAGAGCGAGCACGCGGCCCTGGTCAGGGAGTGCCAGGAGGAACTGGGCGTCCTGATCGAGGTGGGCGAGCGGGTCGGCGGGGACTGGGCGCTGGCCGGTGGCTACGTCCTGCGGGTCTGGCTCGCGGTCATCGCCCAGGGCAGGCCGGAGGCCAGGGAGCACCTGGACCTGCGCTGGCTGGGCGCGGACGAACTCGACGACGTCGCCTGGCTCCCGGCGGACCTGCCCATCGTCCGCGCGGTACAAGGTCGCCTCAACGATGGGCAAGATCGGTTCAATAAGGATTGATCGACTCCGTGACGTGACATAACTGCTACTGGACGTGGCGATGTCGCGCGCCCGCACTCGGGGGAACGGAGATATACGGTGACCGGTTGGTGTCGTGGTATTCGGATCATGTCAGCAGTGGGAGCGGGGGTGCTCGTCCTCGGCGGTGCCACGGGTGCGTACGCCGTCCAGGGAGACGACCCGGTCCGGCCGCCCTTCGACCTGGCCGCGGCCGTCGACTCCCTCACCGGGTCGGAGGCGAATCGCAGCAACGAGCTGGTCTCCTTCCGGATCCGGCTCGAAGGGCCGGGCACCGGCGTCCGGCTGGCGGTCGCGACGGCTCCGCACTGGGTGCTCAGGGGCGTGCTGTGCCCGATGAGGACCGAGTCGCCGGCCTCGCTTCCCAGGGGGATGGCGGTGTGCCGGGTCGGTGACCTGCCCGCCAGGGGCGGCTCGGTCGACGTCCTGCTCAGCGTGCCCGTGCACGCGCGGGACATGATCCTGACCGCGGTGGCCCGGATGCGCGCGGCCGACGGCACGATGGTGACGCAGCAGGCGCGGGGCGTCATCAGGCGTCCGATGACGCAGGCGGGGGCGGTCCAGGCGGGCCAGGGACAACCGCGGGGACAGGGCGCGGGAGAGCCCAGCAGGGTCGACGTCTCCCGCCCGGTGGGAGAGCTCCGGCTGGTCATGTCCGGACCCGCCGACGGCACGACCCCCGGCACCTCCGGTACGCCGACGGCACCGGGAACGCAGGGAACGCCGGGGACGCAGGGAACGCCGGGGACGCCCGCGCAGGCGGCTCCCGGAACCCAGGGGGGTCAGGGCGGTGCTCCCGGAACCGGGGCCGCCTCCGCCCAGGGGGCGAACCAGGGGGCGAACACCACCCCGCAACCAGGACGCGCGGACGCGGGCACCGGTACGCCCGGTGCAGGTATGCCAGGTGCCGCCAGGCCCGGTGCCGGTGCCCCCGCTACGGGCGGTGCCCCCGCTACGGGCGGTGCCGCTGCAGGCACGCCCGGCGTCGCCGGATCCGGTGCGGGTACACCCGGGATGGGCGGTCCCGGCGCCGGTACGTCGAATGCCGCCAGGCCCGGCACGGGCGCGTCCGGAACCGGCACGCCCGACGCCGCCAGGCCCGGTGTCGACGGTACCCCCGGTACGGGCGGTCCCGCTGTCGCCAGGCCCGGCACGGGCGCGTCCGGAACCGGCACGCCCGGTGTCGCCAGGCCCGGCGTCGGTACGCCGGATGCCTCCAGGCCCGGTGTCGGCACGCCCGGTGGGGTGGGTTCGGTTCCCGAGCCCCCTCAGCCGGCAGGACAGGTCGCCACGCCCCGGTGGGACGTGATGGTGGTGAAGCCGGGTGAGGCCGACCAGCGCACCCTGGTGGCCATGCTCGACGCCCTGGGGGAACGGCCCGCGATCATCGCGCGTGGTCCGGTGGCCGGGACGGGGGGCGCAGGACAGGCGCCCGGCCAGGGGACGAACCCCGACCAGGGGACGAGTTCCGGCACGGGGACGAACCCCGGCACGGGGACGAACCCCGGCATAGGGACGAACCCCGGCGCGGGGACGAACCTCGGCGCCGTCGGCGGCACCCCCGCGGGAACGGGCATCCCCGCGACGGGCACCCCCGCCACCGGGACGATCCCGGTGAACCCGGTACCGGGTGCGGGGAACGCCGGCCCGGACACGATGGGTGCACGGCCCTCCGTGGGCACCGTCGTTCCGGGTGGTGCGGCACAGACGCAGCACGGTTCGCACGGCGCGGCGCACGCACCGGGTGGCGTGCCCTCCGGTGCGCTCGGCATGATCTCCGGCAGGCCCGGCGTGCTCGGACAGCCCTCCGGACCTGGCGCGACGGGGACCACCCTGGGGCAGCCCTCTGGAGCGGGTACGACCGGGATCGCTCCCGGCGGACCGGGAGCGGCCGTCGCCGGAGCCCCCGGGACGTCCGGGACGGTCACCGGCGGGCCCGGTGCGCAGGGAACGACCGGTGTTCCCACGGCCCCGTCCGTCGGGAGGCAGGCGGCGGCACCGGTCGCCCCCGCCCCCCAGGGCGGCATGGACCAGGCGGCCCTGAGCCCCGAGGCGGGTGGCGGGGTCACCGGCCGTGAGGCCGGGCAGGGGACGACCGGCCGGGCCGGAGCGGGCCGTCAGGGCACGGACGGATCCGTACCCGGTGCGACAGGGGCCGGGCGGCAGGAAGGCGCCAAGAAGGCGGCAGGCCGGGCCGGGACGCGCCGGGCACAGGCCGGGCCAGCGGTCGGTCAGCACCCGAACATCGGCCAGCAACCGAACATCGGCCAGTATCCGGCCGTCGGTCAGTACCCGGGCGCGGGCCGGCAGCCCGTCGGGCGCCCGCTCTTCCCCGGCCAGGGGGCGACGGGCCCCGGCATGCCGCAGAACATGATCGGGCAGATCGGGGCGATTCCGCAGGGGCCGGTCGTCGCACCCGGCCGGCGGGCGGACGGGCCGAAGCGGGGAGCGGCGAACCACCAGGCGGGCGGACCCGTGGGTGGACCCGCGGGCGGGGCCATGAGCGGCCCGATGGGACCGGGCCACCTGACGATGGTCCAGCCCGGTGTCGGTCAGCCCGGTGTCGGCCAGCCCGGCTTCGGTCAGGGCGGGGCGGGTCAGCAGGGCGGGACGCAGATGCCGGGTGCGCATGTGCCGGGCATGCCCCCTCAGGGCCCCCAGGGACAGATGCCGCCGTTCTCCATGGGGATGGCGGGGACGCTCCAGATGCCCGGTACCGCGAACGGCTCCCAGCTCCGGCTGCCGCCCGCGGGTCCCTTCCCCGCCGGCGCGCAGGGCTCCGTACAGGCCTCCGCGCCGCAGGGCGCACCCCTCCCGCAGGACCTGGACGCCCCGGCCGGACAGGCCCGGCCGATGGCGGAGTCGGGTCCGTTGCTGACAGGGATGGGCGGTCTGCCGGTGGTCGCGCTGGCGGTGGCGTCGCTGCTGGGCCTACTCTGGCTGCAGAGGCGGATCCAGCAACGTCGTCGGTCCCGTTCCGTTTTGTAAAACACGGTTTACTGTTACTTTTGCCCGACTAGTATTTCCTTGACGTGTTCATGGTTGATTGCGTGGAGGACACCGGTGACGCGAGTGCGGCGTAGAGCAGCTGTCTCCGCCGTTGTGATGTCCTTGGGACTCAGCGGTGTCGTCCTGCTCGGTGTGGCACCGCTCGCCGGTTCTCCGGCGGCCGGTGCGACGACGGTCAGGGCGCTGGTCGCCGACCCGTCGCAGATCCCCGGGTGTGACGTGGACCCGGCCGCGCCCTGCGAGGAGCCCCAGCCGATCGTCACCGTCACGGTCACCCAGGACCCGCCGCCGGAGGACCCGCCCCAGGATCCCGCCGAGCCGCAGAAGACCGTGACCACCACGGTGACCGTCCCGCCCAAGTCGACGAAGGTGCCGAAGGCGCCGAAGACCACGGCACCGGCGGCGCCCCCGCAGAACACCGCTCCGGCGACCCAGCCTCCCGCGCAGGAGACGGCCCCGGTCGTTCCGCCGCCCACGATGCCGACGGACACCGCCCCGGCCACTCAGCCGACACAGGAGCCGGACGTCCAGTTCCCCCCGAACGAGACCCCGCCGACCACCCCGCTCCCGTCCGCCGCGCCGACCGAGACCGCCACGTTCGACGACGGGGCCTCCGGCTCGGTGTACGAGATCCGCAACGCGGGCTCGGAGTTCGACGGGGCCACGCTGAGCCGCCAGCTCGGCATCCCGGCGCTGATCCTGGTGCTGCTGGTGCTGTTCGCCGTCCTCATCTTCGAGGGCAGGCTGCGCCGCCTGGCCCATGCCGCCGCGGTCCGCCGGGCCGGTCCCCGCATGGCGGGTCCCCGCGGGGAGCCGGTGGACCCGATGATGTATCAGGCCGGGTCGGCGTTCGTCCCCGCCCACTACCAGTCCGGCACGGCGTACGCGCCGATCATCAGCCTCGTCCCCATGCAGATGTACGGCCCGGCCTACCCGGAGGGCTACGCCCCCGAGCAGTACCCCCGCGGGTACGAGCAGACCACGGCCTACATGCCGGGGCCCGGCTACGAGCAGCCCGGTGGACACGTCGATCCGTACGGGCGGCCCGTCCCCGGCCCGGCGGGTCCGGTGGGCCCGATCGGGCCGCTCGGCCACGACGGCTCGACGGTCGCCTTCAGGGAGCCCCGGGAGACCACGGCTCCCAGGCCCGAGGCCGACGAGAAGGGCTTCCCGCCGGGAGCCGTGGCCGAGTACCCGGGGGCGCCGTTCCCGCAGGAGCCGCCCCGCGGCGGCAGCGACTTCGACGGCCCGCGCTTCCAGAGCGGCCCGCGCGACGACGTCCGGCCCCTCGGTCCTGAGCCGAAGGACCCCACCGGGAGCACGTTCGGTGCTCCCGAGGTCCTGGGCGCAGGCCCGGGTGCTCCCGGGGACCGGCCGGCCGGAGGCGAGCGGCCCGCGGCCGAGCCGACCCGGACGGCGGCCTACCCGACCCAGGGTCAGACCGGCGCGGAGCCCGGCACGGGCGAGGGCGGCGCGGAGCCCGGCAAGAAGAAGCGCGGCCTCTTCCGCCGCTCCTCCTGAGCCCGAGCCGAGTCCGGGCCGAACCCGGGTCCGAGCCCGGTTCAGCCCGTTCTCCCGAGCCCAGGCCGAACCTGAGTCCGAGCCCGGGTGGTCGCCTCATGGAACTCCCGCGCCCCCGAACGGGCCGGTCGTCCGGCACGGTCTACGGCTCGGCCGTGGACGGGGCGGGGAGCAGGGGGCTCAGCAGCGCGGCCAGGACGAAGACGCCGACGTTGCACCACAGGGCCGTCGCGGTCGCCGCGCCGAACCGGTCCGCGAGGTCACCGGTTCCCGCGGTCACCAGGGCGAAGAAGACGGCCCCGACGACCGTGATCCCGGCGGCGGTGCCGAACTGGATACCGGTGTTGACGACACCGGAGCCGGCACCGGCGTCGTCGGCGGGGACGTCGCCGAGCACCACGCCGGTGAGGATCGGCACGCACAGTCCCATCCCGAGGCCGACGACCAGTTCGGCGGCGGCGACGTGCGGCCAGGCCAGGCCCGCTCCCAGGACCCGTACACAGGCGATCATGACGAGGGTGCCCGCGGCCATGGTGAGCGCGCCCGCGCCGATGAGGCGGCGGCCGTGGGCCGCGCCGTGGCGCAGCGCGAGATGGGTGGTGGCGGTGATGCCGACGGGCCAGGCCAGCGTCACCAGCGCCGTGCGCAGCGGCGTCCACCCCAGGCCGGACTGGAGCTGGTAGGTCAGCACCAGGAAGAACGACGTCACGCCGGAGAAGACCAGCAGCACCACGACCACCCCGGCCGTGAAGGATCTCCGCCGGAACAGCGTGGGCGGTACGAGCGCGGAGCCGTCCCGGCGGTGGCGCCGCCGCTGCTGGACGACGAACAGCCCCAGGACCGCGACGCCCCCGGCCGTCACGGCGAACGTCCAGGCGGGCAGGCCCTCGGCCGGTCCCTGCACGAGGGGGTACATGATCCCCAGCGTGGCCAGCGTGACCAGGGCCACCCCGGTCAGGTCCAGCCGCAGCGGCCGGTCGGAGCGGGTCTCGGGCATGAACCGCAGCGCCGCGCAGAAGGCGAGGATCCCGACGGGCACGTTCACGTAGAAGATCGCGCGCCAGCCGGTGCCCAGCACGTCGTACTCGGTCAGCAGCCCGCCCAGCAGCGGGGCGCTGACGCTGCCCGCGCTGAGGACGGCGCCCAGCAGCGAGAACGCCAGGGTCCGCTCGGCGGGGGCGAACATGGTGACGATGACCGACATGACCTGGGGCACCATCAGCGCGGCCATCGCGCCCTGTGCCAGGCGACCGGCGACGAGGGCCTCCGGCGTCATGGCGGCGCCGCACGCGACGGAGGCGGCGGTGAACCCGGCGACGCCGATCAGGAAGAGGCGCCTGCGGCCGAAGATGTCACCGAGCCGTCCACCGGTGATCAGCAGCAGGGCGAACGCCAGGGCGTACCCGGCCAGGCTCCACTGCGCGGCGGTGTGGCCGGCGCCGAGGTCGCGCTGGATGCGGGGCAGCGCGATGCCGAGGATGGTCGCGTCGACGTTGTCCATGAAGGCGGCGCTCAGCACGACGCCGAGGGCGATCCAGCGTCGCCGGGACAGGGGCGGGCCGGTCGGGGGAGCGGATACGGGCATGGCCTCTTCCGGGGGGATCGACTAGTGTTCTTGAACCAAAATAGAGACTCTCGTATTTAGAGCCTCTCTGTTTTAGAGAGAATAGGAAGAGGGGGCCGACGTGTCAACGGAGCCGGGGAGCCGCACGGAGATGATCATGGCCGTGTCCGACCAGGGGCGCCTGACGGCCATGCGGGCGGCGCTGTTCCACGTCGGCATCGCCGGGCGGGCCGGGATCAACGTGACCGACTTCAACTGCCTGGCCCTCCTCGACAAGGAAGGGCCCCTGACGCCCCACGACCTCGCCCTGCGGATCGGGCTGACGCGCGGCGGCGCCATCACCGCGGTCGTGGACCGGCTGCAGAAGGCGGGCTACGTGCGCCGCGAGCGGGACGCCGCGGACCGGCGCCGCGTCCTGGTCGAGCTGGTACGCGAGGGCCCCTACCGCGCGTTGCAGGAGATCCTGGCGGACGTCAACCGGGCCTACGCCGAGCTCGCCGGGCGCTACAGCGACGCGGAGCTGGCGGTCATCCACGACTTCGCCGTCCGCGCAAACGACGTCATGCGGGAACAGACCCGCAGGCTGTGGCGGGACTGAGGGCGGAAACGCGACGGCGCCGCCCGGGAGGTCCCGTGGCGGCGCCGTTGCGCGAGGGGTGGGTCAGGACTTCGAGTTCGGACGCCTGAAGATCTTGTTGCCCAGCCACACCAGCGGGTCGTACCTGCGGTCGACGACGCGCTCCTTCATGGGGATGAGCGCGTTGTCGGTGATCTTGATGTGCTCGGGGCAGACCTCGGTGCAGCACTTGGTGATGTTGCAGTAGCCCAGGCCGTGGTCCTCCTGGGCGGAGTCCTTGCGGTCGGCCACGTCGTAGGGGTGCATGTCCAGCTCGGCGATCCGCATCAGGAAGCGCGGACCGGCGAAGCCGGGCTTGTTCTCCTCGTGGTCACGGATGACGTGACAGACGTTGTTGCACATGAAGCACTCGATGCACTTGCGGAACTCCTGGGACCGCTCGACGTCGATCTGCTGCATGCGGTACTCGCCCGGCTTCACGTCGGACGGAGGGGTGAAGGACGGGATCTCCCTGGCCTTCTGGTAGTTGAACGACACGTCCGTGACCAGGTCCTTGATCACCGGGAACGTCCGCATGGGCGTGACGGTGATCGTCTCGTCCTCGGTGAAGGTGGACATCCGGGTCATGCAGCCGAGCTTCGGCTTGCCGTTGATCTCCATCGAGCAGGAGCCGCACTTGCCGGCCTTGCAGTTCCACCGGACGGCGAGGTCGGGAGCCTGGGTGGCCTGGAGCCGGTGGATGATGTCGAGGACGACCTCGCCCTCGTTCACCTCGACCGTGAAGTCCTCGAGCTTGCCCTCCCCGCCCTCGCCTCGCCAGACGCGGAACTTCGCCTTGTAACTCATGGTTACTCCTTGGCCAGCGCGTCGAAGGCGGCCAGCTCTTCCTGGGTGATGTACTTCTTCAGCTCGTCGCGGTCGAACAGCGCGATGAGGTCGTCCCGCATCGGGGTCTGGACCTGCTCCTCGACCGTGACGGAGGAGCCGTCCGGCGTGAGGCCGCAACGCAGGATCTTGGTACGCCACTCGGCCGACATGGAGGGGAAGTCGTCGCGGGTGTGGCCGCCACGGCTCTCCTCGCGCAGCAGCGCGGCCTTGGCCACGCACTCCGAGACCAGGAGCATGTTGCGCAGGTCGAGCGAGAGGTGCCAGCCCGGGTTGTAGATCCGGTTCCCGGCCGCGCCCACGCCCTGGGCCCGCTCCTTGAGCTTCTCGACCCCTTCGAGCGCCTCGGTGACCTCCTCGGCCTTGCGGATGATGCCGACCAGCTCGTTCATCGTCCGCTGCAGCTCGTGGTGGACCTCGTAGGGGTTCTCGCCCGACCGCTCCAGCGGGGCCAGCGCCTCCGCGGTCGCGGTCGCCACGCTCTCCTCGGAGATCCTCGGGCGGGCCGCCAGGGCGTCCACGTACGCCGCCGCGCCCGCGCCCGCGCGCCGCCCGAACACCAGCAGGTCGGACAGGGAGTTGCCGCCCAGCCGGTTGGAGCCGTGCATGCCGCCGGAGACCTCACCGGCCGCGAACAGCCCGGGGACCGCCGCGGCGCCGGTGTCGGCGTCCACCTCGACCCCGCCCATGATGTAGTGGCAGGTCGGGCCGACCTGCATGGGCTCCTTCGTGATGTCGACGTCGGCCAGTTCCTTGAACTGGTGGTACATCGACGGCAGCCGCCTGACGATCTCCGCGGCCGGCAGGCGGGTGGAGACGTCCAGGTAGACACCGCCCTGCGGTGACCCGCGGCCCGCCTTGACCTCGGAGTTGATCGCCCGCGCGACCTCGTCGCGGGGCAGCAGCTCCGGGGGACGGCGGTTGTTGGCCTGGTCGTCGTACCAGCGGTCGGCCTCCTCCTCGGAGGTGGCGTACTTGTCCTTGAACACCTCGGGGATGTAGTCGAACATGAACCGCTTGCCCTCGGAGTTCCTCAGCACGCCGCCGTCGCCGCGGACGGACTCGGTGACCAGGATGCCGCGGACCGAGGGGGGCCAGACCATCCCGGTGGGGTGGAACTGGATGAACTCCATGTTGATCAGCTTCGCCCCGGCCAGCAGGGCCAGCGCGTGACCGTCGCCGGTGTACTCCCAGGAGTTGGACGTGACCACGTAGGACTTGCCGATCCCGCCGGTGGCCAGCACGACCGCGGGGGCGTCGAACAGGACGAGCCTGCCGTTCTCCCGCCAGTAGCCGAAGGCGCCCGAGATCGCGCCGCCCTCGCCGGGGGCGACGCCCGTGTCCTTGAGCAGGCGGGTGACCGTGCACTCCTGGAAGACCTTGATGTACGCCTCGGCGTCGCCGTGCAGCCGCTCGTCCTCCTGCTGGAGCGCGACCACGCGCTGCTGCAGGGTGCGGATCAGCTCCAGGCCGGTGCGGTCACCGACGTGGGCCAGCCGCGGGTACTCGTGCCCGCCGAAGTTACGCTGGCTGATCTTGCCGTCCTTGGTGCGGTCGAACAGCGCGCCCCAGGCCTCCAGCTCCCAGACCCGGTCCGGGGCCTCCTTGGCGTGCAGCTCGGCCATCCTCCAGTTGTTGAGGAACTTGCCGCCGCGCATGGTGTCGCGGAAGTGCACCATCCAGTTGTCGTCGCTGTTGACGTTGCCCATGGCGGCTGCGGCGCCGCCCTCGGCCATGACCGTGTGCGCCTTGCCGAACAGCGACTTGCAGACGATGGCCGTCCGCTTGCCCTGCTGACGGGCCTCGATGGCCGCCCGCAGGCCCGCACCGCCGGCGCCGATGACGACGACGTCGTATTCGTGACGCTCGATTTCCACAGGTGATCCTTATGCGAACGAAAAGGCGATGATGCCCTTGGCGACCAGGCGGACGTAGAGGTCGGCGCCCATGACGGAGAACATGGAGATCAGCGCGAGCTGCGAGTGCCTGGCGTTGAGCTTGGAGACGAAGCCCCAGGCCCGGTAGCGGATCGGGTGCTTGGAGAAGTGGTTCAGGCGCCCGGCCGTGATGTGCCGGCAGGAGTGGCACGAGAGGGTGTAGAGGTTGATCAGGATCGCGTTGGCGATCAGGATCCAGGTGCCCAGGCCGCCCGGCCGCTCGATCAGCGCCTTCACCGCGTCGTAGGCCAGGATGAGGCCGATGACGATGGCCGCGTAGAAGAAGTAGCGGTGCACGTTCTGCAGGATCAGCGGGAAGCGCGACTCACCGGTGTACTTCTTGTGCGGCTCGTTGACCGCGCACGCCGGCGGGGAGAGCCAGAACCCGCGGTAGTAGGCCTTGCGGTAGTAGTAACAGGTGAAGCGGAAGCCCGCGGGGAGGCCCAGGATCAGCAGCCCCGGGGGCAGGGTGTACCAGTCGCCGAAGGGTGCGAGACCGAACAGCCGCGACTCCGGCGGGCAGCTCGTCGCCAGACAGGGCGACGCGAAGGGCGCGTGGTACGGCGATACGAAGTAGCTCTTATCGAAGATCGCCCATGTGGCGTAGACGATGAATGCCGTGAAGATGAGGAATGTGACCAGTGGATAGCGCCACCACTGGTCCGTTCGCAGGGTGCGCTCCTTGATCTGCGCACGCTGTCTTCTGGCCGGGCTCTCGGCCGTTGTCTGGGTCATCGAGACCTCTCCACCTCCCACGGACCCCGCTCGCCCAGGGGTCCGGGTCGTTTCAGTTCTGCCACGTGTCGGGCCATGGTCGCGCCGGCTCACACGTGCGCGCGCATATTGGTGGGGGATACGTTACGACGGAGCCCGGGGCTTGTGTCAGAGGGGTCACTCACAATTTCACTGACCCGGTGTGATTCCTGTCACGTTGGCGGGGCAGGGCTCCTCGCCTGCGGGTTCTCAAGGGGTGGATGATCACAGGGAGGTCTCGGAGGCCGGGGAGACCGCTGTGCCGGCCTCTCACGAGGACCGGACGAGGACCGGACGAGAACCGGGCGGGAGCCGGGTGAGGATCGCGTGGAGATCGCCCGGTACGACCCGTGCCCCCGGTCCCCGCCGCGGGGACCGGGAGGCAGGGGTGTGACGCCGGAGCCCGCGTCAGTAGTGCTGGTTGGAGCTGGGCAGCTTGACCACGGTGACGAAGAAGTCGTCGATCCGCCGCACCACGCTGATGAACTGGTCGAAGTCCACCGGCTTGGAGACGTAGGCGTTGGCGTGCAGGTTGTAGCTGCGCAGGATGTCCTCCTCGGACTCCGACGTGGTCAGCACGACCACCGGGATCCCGCGGAGCCGCTCGTCGGCCTTTATGTCCTGCAGCACCTCCCGCCCGTCCTTTCGGGGCAGGTTGAGGTCCAGCAGGATCAGGTCGGGCCGGGGCGCGTCCTCGTACCCCTCCTCCTTGCGCAGGAAGGCCATGGCCTGCTCGCCGTCGTTGACCACGTGCAGCTTGTTGCGGACCTTGTTGAGCTCGAACGCCTCCCGCGTCAGCAGGACGTCACCCGGGTCGTCCTCGACCAGGAGAACGTCTATCCAGCGCAGGTCATTCATCGGGGTCTCCAGTGGGAAGGGTCCAGCGGAAGGTCGTGCCGGGCCGGTCGGGCCTGTCGGTGTCCAGCCAGATGCGGCCGCCGTGATATTCGACGATCTTCTTGCAGAGCGCCAGCCCGATGCCGGTGCCGGCGTAGGCGTCCCGGCCGTGCAGGCGCTGGAAAATCAGGAAGATGCGGTCAGTGTATTTACTGTCGATGCCGATGCCGTTGTCGGTGCAGGAGAACTCCCACATGTCCCCTTCGCGGCGCACCCCGATGTGGATCTGCGGCGGGTCCTGGCCGCGGAACTTGATCGCGTTGCCGATGAGGTTCTGGAACAGCTGGGTGAGCTGGGCGCGGTTGCCGTGCACCTCGGGCAGCTCGTCGTGGGTCACCGTCGCCCCGGCGTCCTCGATCGGCGCGTCCAGGTTGTGCATCGCGGCCTTGAACGGCACCGCGGAGTCGATCATGACGCGCTCGCCGCCGGCCCTGCCGACCCGGGAGAAGTCGAGCAGGTCGTTGATCAGCAGCTGCATGCGCTTGGCGCCGTCGACCGAGAAGGAGATGTACTGCTTGGCGCGCTCGTCCAGCTGGTCGCCGTAGCGCTGCTCCAGCATCCGGGTGAAGCTGGCCACCTTGCGCAGCGGCTCCTGAAGGTCGTGGCTGGCCACGTAGGCGAACTGCTCCAGCTCGGCGTTGGAGCGCTTGAGCTCGGTGGCCTGGTCCTCCAGCTTGCGCTGCGTCTCGGAGGCCCGGCGCCACTCCGACAGGATGCGGCGGCGCATGGCGTCGACGTGGCCGGAGAGCTCGGCCAGCTCGGCCGGTCGTTCCACCGCGAGCCGGTGGTCGAAGTCGCCCTGCGACACCGCGCGGACCTGGTCGGTCAGCTCGGCCAGCGGGCGCAGCACGGCGTGGCGCACGATGAGCACCGCGGCGACCCCGGCGACCAGCAGCGCCACCGCCACCCCGATGAGCGCGATGTAGAGGGCCTGCCAGCCGGCGTCGAACCGGGCGGTGGCGTTGTCGTGCAGCCGGTTCAGGTGCTCCTGCAGGGTCGTCAGACAGGCGCGGACCTCGTTGAACCGGGCGGCGTTGACGGCGGCGTTCTCCCGGGCGGCCTCGGTCTTCAGGACGGGCACCGCGGCGACGACCCGCTCGGCGTAGTCGCGCCGCCAGTCCTGCCCGGCGGTCCTGAGGCGGTCCACCTCGACGCCGACCGTCTCGCGTTCCGGCATCCGGGGGACCAGCGCGGCCAGCGCGCCCAGCGCCACGTTCTCCGCGGCGATGGCGTCCCGGTAGGCCGCCAGGGAGGCGTCGTCGTTGGTCCTGCCGTACGCCCGCACCGAGCTCTCCTGGGAGGTCAGCGCGTTGGAGATCTCCAGGGTGCGCAGCGCCGCCGGGTCGACGACGTCGACCAGGGCCTCCCTGGCCTGGCGCGTCTCCTCGATCGCGTTGATCGTGACGGCGGACGAGATCATGAAGACCAGCGCGATGCCGATCCCGCTGAGCAGGAACCAGCGCCGTACCGGCAACCGGCCGAACCTTCCGGGAGGGCCGGAGTCGGGGACGGAGAGCGGGCGGGGGCTGGCGTCGCCGGAACGGCCGGTCACCGCCGCGTGCTCCGGGAGATGAGGACGGTCGCCAGGTCGTCGCTGAGCGCGTCGCGGTTCAGCTCGATGACCCGCTGGATCAGGCGGTCGAGCTCGATGCCGCCCTCCTCCTGGACGAGCCTGAGCAGGCCCTCGGTGCCGAGCAGGTCGGGCCCGCCGCCCACGGTGGCCTCGATCAGGCCGTCGGTGTAGAGCAACAGGGACCAGTCCTGCCCGAGCGGTACGTCGATCGCCGACCACTCGATGCCCTGGAAGATGCCCAGCGGGGGCCCCGAGGGGGTGCCGGGCACCACGCCGATCTCCCCGTCGCGGATCAGCAGCGGTGGCGGGTGGCCGACCACGTGCATCCGCGCGTGGTCGAGTGCGGGGTCGATCGTGACGATGCACAGCGTGGTGAAGATCTCCGCGGACTTGCGCTCCAGGCGGAGCACCGACTCCAGCGTGGCCAGCAGGTCGTTGCCGGTGTGCCCGGCCAGCACCAGGGTCCGCCAGGCGATCCTGAGCGCGACCCCCAGGGCGGCCTCGTCGGGGCCGTGCCCGCACACGTCGCCGACCACCACGTGCACGGCGCCGTCGGGGCTCTGCACGGTGTCCCAGAAGTCACCGGCCAGCAGGGCGCGCCTGCGTCCGGGCAGGTAGCGGGCCTGGTGCTCCAGCCCGTCCGAGGTCAGCAGCGGGACGGGGAGCAGGCCGCGTTCCAGGCGGGAGTTCTCCTTGGTCAGCAGCTCGGCCTCGACCAGCCTGCGCTGGGCCAGGTCGGCGCGCTTGCGCTCTATGGAGTAGCGGATGGCCCGCGCCAGCAGGCGGGCCTCCACGTCCTGCTTGACCAGGAAGTCCTGGGCGCCCGCGGCGACGGCCTCCACGCCGACGTGGGTGTCGTTCAGCCCGGTGAGCACGAGCACGGCGGCGTGCGGCGCCATCGACAGCACCTGCTCCAGCGCCTCCAGGCCGGTCGCGTCGGGCAGCGAGAGGTCGACGAGCACGCACTGCACGTCGTCGGTCAGCCGCTCCCGGCTCTCGGCCATGGTCCGCACCCAGATGATCTTGGGTGGCTGCTCCGCCTCGCTGAGCAGCTCCTCCACGAGGAAGGCGTCGCCCGCGTCGTCCTCGATGAGAAGCAGCGTGAGCGTTTCGTTGGCGGGGGCGGTCACTGACGCCTCTTCGTGGGATCGGAGAACCTATCGACGCTACGTAGAATAGTGCGATGGTCCGGTAACTGAGGATGCCCGTGTGAGACGTTCCACATCTTGCCAGATGTCGGGAACGATACGCCGGACCCGGCCGATCTCGATGAGGTCACCGTCGTCACCCCGGGGAGCGCCCGTGGGACCCGCGGCCCCGCCGCTCACGGGCCGGCGACCGCGCCGATCATGTGCCGGTGCCCGTGTCGGTGATCAGGTCGAGGCCCTCGGGCAGGTCGCCGTCGCGGGCGGCGTCGGTGAGGAACAGCAGCAGGGTCGCCCGGAACGCCTGGGCCGCGCGGGTGGGCTCGACGTCCTTGCGGTGCGCGATGGCGACCGTGCGGCGCAGCCCGGGAGGGGCCAGCGGCGTCCCGGTCAGCCCCGGGCGGCCGTCCAGGACCATCGAGGGCACCAGTGCGACCCCCAGCCCGGCCTCCACGAAGCGGAGCACCGCGTCCATCTCGCCCCCCTCCACCGCGAACCTGGGCTCGAACCCGGCCTGCCGGCAGGCGGTCAGCGTGGCCTCGCGCAGGTCGTAGCCGCGCCGGAACATCACCATCGGCCGGCGCCGCAGCTCCTCGATGCGCGCGTACGGCCTGCGGGTGTGCCCGGCCGAGGGGGAGGCGACGACCAGGTTCTCGCTCAGGACCTCCTCGGTGACCAGGGCGGGGTCGTCGCTGTGCAGCGGCATGATGATCAGCGCCAGGTCGAGCTGGCCGCGGGCGAGCGTGCGGACCAGGTCGCGGGAGCCGCCCTCCTCCACGAACAGCTCGATGCCCGGGTAGGTCCGGTGGAACCTGGCCAGCACGTCGGCGAGCAGCCCGGCGCACAGCGAGGGCGTGGCGCCGAGCCGGACCCGGCCGCGGCGCAGCCCGGCCAGCTCGCCCACCTCGCTCCTGGCGGTCTCGGCGTCGGCCAGCATCCGGCGGGCCAGCGGCAGCAGCGCCTCACCGGCGGGGGTGAGGGTGACGTTCCCCCGGGCGCGGCTGAACAGCGGCGCGCCGAGCTCGGCCTCCAGGGCCCTGATCTGCTTGCTCAGCGAGGGCTGGGCGACGCGCATCCGCTCGGCGGCCTGGGTGAAGTGCCGGGTCTCGGCGACCGCCACGAAGTAGGCCAGCTGCTGGAACTGCACGTTCTCCAGCGTAGGGGGTCGGTCCCGCGGAGCCCCGGGCCCCATAGCGCACCGGGTGGCCGGGGGCGGATCCGGGGCGGGCGCCGGGGCCCGGGAGGATGTGAGATTGCTCGCACCCCGCGGGCGGGCACGGCGCCGAACAGGCGACAAAGCACCGCTGATAGCCACAGGCTATGGAAACCACATCCATGATGACTTGGACGGGGGTAAAGGCTCCTACCTAGCGTCACGTGTGTGACTGCCACTGTTGAGCGCGGATCCGCCACCGCGCAGGTGACCCCCTCGAAGGGCACCGCGAAGAGCCCCGGGGGAGCCCGCCCCGCCCCGCCCGCGCGCAAGGGCGGCTTCCTGGCCTCCACCAACGGCCGCAAGGTCGTGATGGCCGTCACGGGTGCCGTGATGGTGCTCTTCCTCGTCGGGCACATGGCCGGGAACCTCAAGAGCTTCCTCGGCGCCGACTCCTTCAACGAGTACGCGGACTTCCTGCGGACCATGGGCGAGCCGCTGCTGCCGAGCCGCGTCCTGCTGACGATCGTCGAGGTGGGCCTGGTCGTCGCGGTGGCGCTGCACATGTGGGCGGCGGTCTCCCTGGCCCGGCGGGCGCGCAGGGCCCGGCCGGTCAGGTACGCGGTCAGGCGGAGGTCCCGCTCGAACGGGTACGCGGTCCACACCATGCGCTACGGCGGCGTCGTCATCGTGCTGTTCCTGATCTACCACCTGCTGGACCTGACGTTCGGCACGGCCAACCCCGCCGGGACCGCCTCCACCCCGTACGAGCGCCTGGTGGAGGGCTTCGCCCCGTCGCGCTGGTGGGTGACGTCGTTCTACGTGCTCGCGGTCGTCATGGTCGGCCTGCACCTGCGCCACGGCCTGTGGAGCGCCTTCCAGACGCTCGGCCTGGCGAGCCGCCGCAGCTACCGGACGCTGAGGGCCTCGGCCACCGGCCTGTCGGTGCTGCTGGTGGTCGGTTTCCTGGCGGTCCCGGCCGCCGTCGTGATCGGAGTGATCAAGTGAACGGACCGGTCGGAAGGTACACCGAGGGCGAGCCCATCCGCGACACCAAGGCGCCGGACGGCCCGATCGAGGACCGCTGGGAGAAGCGCAAGTTCAGCGCCAAGCTGGTCAACCCGGCCAACAAGCGCAAGCTCGACGTCATCGTGGTGGGCACCGGCCTGGCGGGCGGCTCGGCGGCCGCGACGCTCGGCGAGCTCGGCTACAACGTCACCTCGTTCTGCTACCAGGACTCGCCCCGGCGCGCGCACTCCATCGCCGCCCAGGGCGGCATCAACGCGGCCAAGAACTACCGCGGCGACGGCGACTCGATCTACCGGCTGTTCTACGACACGGTCAAGGGCGGCGACTTCCGCGCCCGCGAGTCCAACGTCTACCGGCTGGCCCAGGTCAGCGTGAACATCATCGACCAGGCCGTGGCCCAGGGCGTGCCGTTCGCCCGCGAGTACGGCGGCCTGCTCGACACCCGCTCCTTCGGCGGCGCCCAGGTCTCGCGGACCTTCTACGCCCGGGGCCAGACCGGCCAGCAGCTCCTGCTCGGCGCCTACCAGGCGCTGGAGCGGCAGATCGCGGCGGGCACCGTCACCATGCACACCCGCCACGAGATGCTCGACCTGATCGTCTCCGACGGCCGGGCGCGCGGCGTCATCGTCCGCGACATGGTCACCGGCGAGATCGAGCGGCACCTGGCCGACGCGGTCGTGCTGGCCACCGGCGGCTACGGGAACGTGTTCTTCCTGTCCACCAACGCCAAGGGCTGCAACACCACGGCGATCTGGCGGGCGCACCGGCGCGGCGCGATGTTCGCCAACCCCTGCTACACCCAGATCCACCCGACCTGCATCCCGGTCAGCGGCGAGTACCAGTCGAAGCTGACCCTGATGTCGGAGTCGCTGCGCAACGACGGCCGGGTGTGGGTGCCGCTGGAGCGGGGCGACGCCCGCCCGCCCGCGGAGATCCCCGAGGCCGAGCGCGACTACTACCTGGAGCGCATCTACCCGGCGTTCGGCAACCTGGTCCCGCGTGACATCGCCTCCCGCGCCGCCAAGAACGTCTGCGACGAGGGGCGCGGCGTCGGCCCCGGCGGCCTGGGCGTCTACCTCGACTTCGCCGACGCGATCGGCCGCCTGGGCCGCGCCGCCGTGGAGAAGAAGTACGGCAACCTCTTCGAGATGTACGAGCGCATCACCGGCGAGGACCCCTACGCCCAGCCGATGCGCATCTACCCGGCCGTCCACTACACGATGGGCGGACTGTGGGTGGACTACGACCTGCAGTCCACGATCCCGGGCCTGTTCGTGATCGGCGAGGCCAACTTCTCCGACCACGGCGCCAACCGCCTCGGCGCGTCCGCGCTGATGCAGGGCCTGGCCGACGGCTACTTCGTGCTGCCGACCACGATCGGCGACTACCTGGCGAACGGCCCCTACGGGGAGGTCGACGAGGAGGCCGTGGCCGAGGCCGAGATCGGGGTGCGCCGGCGGATCGACGCCCTGCTGACCAACGACGGCGACCGTACCGCCGACTCCTACCACCGCGAGCTCGGCAAGCTCATGTGGGACTACTGCGGCATGGAGCGCACCGAGGAGTCGCTGCGCAAGGCCCTGGAGCGCATCCCCGAGCTGCGCGAGGAGTTCTGGAGGAACGTCAAGGTCTCCGGCGAGGCGGGCGAGCTCAACCAGGCGCTGGAGCGGGCCGGCCGGGTGGCCGACTTCTTCGACCTGGCCGAGCTGATGTGCGTCGACGCGCTGC
This sequence comes from Streptosporangium sp. NPDC050148, assembly GCF_055586505.1. Taxonomy (NCBI): domain Bacteria; kingdom Bacillati; phylum Actinomycetota; class Actinomycetes; order Streptosporangiales; family Streptosporangiaceae; genus Streptosporangium; species Streptosporangium sp. NPDC050148. The sequence continues at coordinate 197,722 of NZ_JBVJIA010000006.1, forward strand.
ACCGCACCGAGTCGTGCGGCGGCCATTTCCGCGCGGAGTCGCAGGACGCCGACGGCGAGGCCCTGCGCGACGACGAGCACTTCGCCTACGTCGCCGCCTGGGAGCACTCCGAGAACGGCCCGGTCCTGCACAAGGAAGATCTCGACTACGAGTACGTCACGATGAGCCAGCGGAGCTACAAGTGAACCTCACCCTGAAGGTCTGGCGGCAGAAGAACCCCGACGACACCGGGCGGATGGTCACCTACCGGGTCCAGGACGTGTCCCCGGACATGTCCTTCCTGGAGATGCTCGACGTCCTCAACGAGCGGCTCATCCTGGAGGGCGACGACCCGATCGCCTTCGACCACGACTGCCGCGAGGGCATCTGCGGCATGTGCGGGATGGTCATCAACGGCGTCGCGCACGGCGAGCAGGTGGCCACCACCACCTGCCAGCTGCACATGCGGCACTTCGAGGACGAGGCCGTCATCACCGTCGAGCCGTGGCGCGCCGCGCCCTTCCCGGTGGTGAAGGACCTGGTCGTGGACCGCTCGGCGTTCGACCGGATCATCCAGGCGGGCGGCTTCATCTCCGTCCCGGCCGGGTCGGCCCCGGACGCGCACAGCGTCCCGGTCAGGAAGGACGACGCCGACGCGGCGTTCGACGCCGCCACCTGCATCTCCTGCGGCGCCTGCGTCGCGGCCTGCCCGAACGGCTCGGCCTCGCTCTTCACCGCCGCGAAGATCACCCACCTGAGCCTGCTGCCGCAGGGCCAGCCCGAGCGCGACTCCCGCGCCAGGGCCATGGTCGAGCAGATGGACGCCGAGGGCTTCGGCGGCTGCACCAACACCGGGGAGTGCACGGCGGTCTGCCCCAAGGGCATCCCGCTGGACACCATCGCCCAGATGAACCACGACTACCTGCGGGCCTCCCGGTAGCCCGATCGGCCCGCGGCCGGCCCCGCCGGCCGGCCTTCTGGCCGGCCGGAGGCGCGGCGGGGCCGGCGGGATCTCAGTCCAGCTCGGCGACGACCTCCCGCCGCAGGGCCGCGGCGTCCACGCCCGCGTCCTTCAGGACGCGGGCGGCCAGGCCCTCGCCCTCGCGCAGGATGCCGAGCAGGATGTGGCCGTCGCCGATGTAGTTGTGCTTGAGGTGCACGGCCTCGCGCAGCGACAGCTCCAGGGTCTTCTTGGCGCGGGGGCTGAAGGGGATGTGCGACCCGCCGAGCAGCCGGCCGCGCCGGGGGGCGGGCTCGCGGTCCAGGGCACCGGGGCCGAAGGCGGCCTCGACCTTCTCCCTGATGGCCGCCAGGTCGATGCCGATCGTCTCCAGCGCCTCGGCGTCCAGGGCCGCGCCCGGCCTGCGCGGGGACAGGCGGGCGACGGCCCGGAAGGCCGCGTCGTGGTCGAGGCCGTGACGGACCAGCACCCGGGCCGACAGGCTGCCCGGCAGCCCGAGCAGCCCGAGCAGGATGTGCTCGGTGCCGATGATCTCGTGCCGCAGGCGGCGCGCGTTCTCCTGCGCGAGGGTCACCGCCTGGCGGGCCTCGTGATGGAATCTCTCGAACATGGTCATCTGTCCCTTCTCAGCAGCCCTCGGCCGCCCGCGTACTTCTTGTGGACCGCCTGTCTGGTGACCTCCAGGCAGTGGGCGATCTCCTGCCAGGACCAGCCCTGTTCCCTCGCGTTCTCCACCTGGAGTGCCTCCAGCCGGTCGACCAGTGTCCGCAGCGCCCGCACGGCCCTGAGGCCCACGGCCGGATCGCGGCTGCCGGCGTCGGAGGCCAGCTGTGCCGTATCGCTCATGGTGTCAATCTAAGTTGACGTCGCCCCGATGTCAACCGTGATTGACGCGCTCGCTGTCAGTAAATGGTTTGCCTGACGAGGACGGACTTTGTCAGGCTGGCAGGGCCATGCGCTCCCTACCCGTCGCCGATCCCGGCGTTCCCGACGCCCGCAGCCCGATCGGTTACCTGCGGTGGATCGCCCGTACCCAGAGAAGGCCGCTGCTCCTCGGCACCCTGTACGCGACCCTGTGGTGGCTCACCATGGCGCTCGTCCCCGCCGCCGTGGGCAACGGCATCGACGCCCTCCGGGCCGGGGACCCGCACGGCCTGCTCACCTGGGGCGGGGTCGTGCTCGCGCTCGGCGTCGCGCAGGCCGTCACCGGCGTCCTGCGCCACCGGATGGCCGTCCTGAACTGGCTGAGCGCCGCCTACCGGACCGTCCAGGTCACCGTCAGGCAGTCCACCCGGCTGGGCGCGACCCTGCCCAGGCGGATGTCCACCGGCGAGGTGGTCAGCGTCGGCAACTCCGACATCGCCCACATCGGCAACGCGATGGACATCCTGCTCCGCGGCGTCGGCGCGGTCGTCGCCATCGCCGCTGTGACCGTGATCCTGATCAGGACCTCGCCGACGCTCGGCCTGACGGTCCTGGTCGGCCTGCCCCTGATGGCCGGCGCGGTCGCCCCCCTGCTCAAGCCGCTGCACCGGCGCCAGAACGCCCACCGCGACCTGCAGGGCGACCTGTCCACCCGCGCCGCCGACATCGTCGCGGGCCTGCGGGTGCTGCGCGGCATCGGCGGCGAGCGGGTCTTCGCCGACCGCTACGGCACCGAGTCCCAGAGGGTGCGCCACGCCGGCGTGCGGGTGGCCGCGGTGGAGTCGGTGCTGGAGGGGGCGCAGGTCCTGCTGCCCGGCCTGCTGATCGCCGGGGTGACCTGGCTCGGCGCGTCCTTCGCGCAGCGCGGCGAGATCAGCGTCGGCCAGCTCGTCGCCTTCTACGGCTACGCCACCTTCCTGATCGGCCCCATGCGGACCCTCACCGAGACCGCCGACAAGCTGACCAAGGGCCATGTCGCGGCCCGCAGGGTGGTGCGGATCCTCTCGCTGCGGCCCGAGATCGAGGGCGGCACCGGCCGGTCCGAGGGCGGCCTGCTGCGCGACGTGGCCTCCGGGGTCGCCGTACGCCCCGGCATGCTCACCGCCCTGGCCGCGGCCGTCCCCGAGGAGGCCGCGGCCATCGCCGACCGCCTCGGCCGCTACGACGACGGCGACGTCGACTTCGGCGACGTGTCCCTGGACGGCCTGCCCGTCTCGGAGGTACGGCGCCGGATCCTGGTCGCCGACAACGACGCCCTGCTCTTCGCCGGCGTGCTGCGGGACGAGCTGGACGTCACCGGCACGGCCTCGGCCGAGGAGATCTCCCAGGCCCTGTGGGCGGCGTGCGCCACCGACATCGTCGAGGCGCTGCCCGGTGGCCTGGAGGGGCGCGTCGCCGAGGCGGGCCGGGAGTTCTCCGGCGGCCAGCGGCAGCGGCTCAGGCTCGCCAGGGCGCTCGTCCTCGACCCCGAGGTGCTCGTCCTCGTCGAACCCACCAGCGCGGTCGACGCCCACAGCGAGGCGCGCATCGCCGACCGGCTGGCCAAGGCCCGCGCCGGCCGGACCACCCTGGTCTGCACGACCAGCCCGCTGGTGCTGGACCGCGCCGACCACGTCGTCTACGTCGAGGGCGGCGTCGTGCGCGCCCAGGGCTCACACCGGGACCTGCTTGCCGCCCACCCCGGATACACCGCCGTCGTCACCCGGGGAGAGACACCATGAGCAGGCAGGTCCTGCCCGTCGCCGACCGCGCGCAGGTGCGGGCCTACGCCCGCAGGCTCGCCCTGAAGTACCCGCGCGAGCTGCTCGGCGCGCTGGCCCTGCACGGCCTGGCCGCGGTCGCCGGGCTGGCGGTGCCGTGGCTGCTCGGCGGCCTCGTGCAGGGGCTCCACAGCGGCGCCGGCGTCGACGTCACCGCGGTCTCGCTGGGCATCGGCGCCTTCCTGATCGCCCAGGCGGTGCTGATCAGGTTCGCGGTGTACGCCTCCTCCCGGCTCGGCGAGAAGGTCCTCGCCGAGCTGCGCGAGGAGTTCGTCGACCGGGTGCTCGGCCTGCCGCTCTCCACGGTCGAGCGCGCCGGGTCCGGCGACCTGATCTCGCGGACCTCACGCGACGTCGACGCGCTCTCGCGCACCGTGCGGCACGCCGTGCCCGAGACGCTGATCGCGCTGGTCACCTGCGTGATCACCATCGGTGCCCTGGCCGTCGTCGGGCCGCTGCTCCTGCTGCCCTCGCTGCTCGCCGTCCCCCTGCTGTGGATCTCCACCCGCTGGTACCTCAAGCGCGCCAGGGACGGGTACCTGCGCGAGAGCGCGGCGTACGCCGACATGACCGACGGGCTGGCCGAGACCGTCACCGGCGCCCGCGCCGTGGAGGCGCTGGGCCTGCAGGAGCGCAGGCACCGGCGCACCGACACCGACATCGCCCGGTCCTGGGCGGCCGAGCGCTACACGATGAGGCTGCGCACGGTCTGGTTCCCCGCGGTCGAGCTCGGCTACGTGATCCCGGTCGTGGCGACGCTCGTCGTCGGCGGCCTGTTCTACATCCGGGGCTGGGCCTCGCTGGAGCAGGTCACCACGGCCACCCTCTACGTCCAGCAGCTCATCGACCCGCTCGACCGGCTGCTCATGTGGATCGACGAGCTCCAGGTGGGCGGCGCCTCCATGGCCCGCCTGCTGGGCGTCTCCGAGGTGCCCGACGACCGCGAGCCCGGCTCGGCCAGGCCCGAGGGCAGCCGGTTGAGGGCCGACGGCGTCCGCTACGCCTACCGCGAGGGCCACGACGTGCTGCACGACATCGACCTGGTGGTCGAGCCGGGCGAGCGGCTGGCCATGGTCGGCCCGTCCGGGGCGGGCAAGTCCACGCTGGGCCGCCTGCTCGCGGGCGTCCACGGCCCCCGCACCGGCTCGGTCACGGTCGGCGGCGTCCCGCTGGTCGAGCTCCCCCTGGAGGACCTGCGCGGCCACGTCGCCCTGGTGACCCAGGAGCACCACATCTTCCGGGGCACCGTCCGCGACAACGTGCTGATCGCCCGCCCGGAGGCCGACGACACGCGGGTCCGCGAGGCCCTGGAGGCGGTCGAGGCATGGGAGTGGGTCGAGACCCTGCCCGAGGGGCTCGACACGGTCGTGGGCTCCGGCGGCGAGTCCGTCCCGCCCGCCCAGGCCCAGCAGCTCGCCCTGGCCCGGCTGGTGCTGGCCGACCCGCACACCCTGGTCCTGGACGAGGCCACCTCGCTGATCGACCCCCGCGCCGCCCGCCACCTGGAACGCTCGCTGGCCGCCGTGCTGGAGGGGCGTACGGTGGTCGCGATCGCCCACCGCCTCTACACCGCCCACGACGCCGACCGGGTCGCGGTGGTGGAGGACGGCAGGATCAGCGAGCTGGGCTCCCACGACGAGCTGGTGGCGGCGGGCGGCTCGTACGCGGCCCTGTGGGGGAGCTGGCACGGCACGTCCGGTCACGACGATGCCCCGGACCTCCGGGCCACCGCGGGGCCGAAGGTCCTCTGACGCCGGAAGCTACACTCTCGCCCCATGGGTATAGGCCGCATCCTCTATCTCACCTTCGGTTCCCTGATGCTGATCTTCGCCTTGATGTGGACGTTCGACGACGACGAACCCGCGAACATGCAACGGGCACAGGTCTTCGCGCTCGGGAGCATCGGGCTGATGGTCGCCGGAGCCGCCTGCGGAGCCGCCGAGCGCAGGACCACGTACGTTCCGCCGGCCGTCCCGCGGCCCCCGGTTCAGCAACCCCCCGCCCCGCAGCCTCCGGTTCACCAGGCGCCGGCTCAGCAGCCCTACCCCCCGCAAGGCCACGACCTCTGGCAGGGGCACGACCCCTGGCAGGGGCACGCCGCACCGCAGCCGTACGACCCCCGGCAGGGCCACACCCTCCCCCACCCTCCCGGTCGGAACCACTGACGCCGACCGGCCCCGCCCGCGAACGGGCGGGGACGTCCGGACGGTGACCTTCCCGGGAAGGCGCGGGTCCTCCCCGGGAAGGGACTGGTCATACCCGGGGAGGCGCGGATCCTTCCCGGGAAGGCCTCAGGACAGCGCCTTCTTCAGGAAGTCGACCTGGAGCAGCAGCAGGTTCTCGGCCACGACCTCCTGGGGGGTCATGTGGGTGACGCCCGAGAGCGGCAGCACGGTGTGCGGGCGGCCCGCCGCCAGCAGGGCTGAGGAGAGCCGCAGGGTGTGCGCGGCGACCACGTTGTCGTCGGCCAGGCCGTGGATCAGCAGCAGCGGGCGGTCCAGCTTCTCGGCGTCGCCGAACAGCGACGAGGAGTCGTAGTGCCCCTCGTCCGGGTGGCCCAGGTAGCGCTCGGTGTAGCAGGTGTCGTACAGCCGCCAGTCGGTCACCGGGGCACCGGCGACGGCCGCGTGGAACACGTCGGGGCGGCGGAGCACGGCCAGCGCGGCCAGGTAGCCGCCGAAGGACCAGCCCCGGATGCCGACCCGCGACAGGTCCAGGTCGTCGGGGAACCGCGCGGCGGCGCCGTGCAGGGCGTCGATCTGGTCCTCCAGCACCGGCCCGGCCAGGTCGTGCAGGACGGCCCGCTCGAACTCCGGGCCCCGGCCCGGGGTGCCGCGGCCGTCCGCCACGACCACCGCGAACCCCTGGTCGGCGAACCACTGGCTGGTCAGGTGCGCCCCGGACGCGGCCAGCACGCGCTGGGCGTGCGGCCCGCCGTACGGGTCCATCAGAACCGGGAGCCGGGCCGAGCCGGGCACGTGGCCCGACGGCAGGAGCACGGCGGTGGACAGCTCGCGCTCGCCCGTCCTGATCAGGGAGACCCGCAGGTCCAGGCCGGGACGGTCGGCGTGCGAGGCGATGTGGCCGCGGGGCTTGCCGTTGTGCAGAACGCGGGTGACCGAGCCCTCGCCGGTCAGGGTCTGGCCGGTGAGCACCAGGGTGCCGCCCGCGGTGTGGCCGCTGTAGACGCCGCTCTCGGGCGGGCTGACGAGCGTGATCCGGCCGTTGCGGTAGGCCCACACGGCGATCTCGGTGGGCTCGCCGCTGGCCCGGAAGAGCACGGTCTCGCCGTCGACGTCGAGGATCTCGCGGACCTGCAGGGTGGGCGGCGTGACCGGCTCGTCGCCGACGATCAGGCGGTGACCGCCCTCGGAGTGGACGGCCCAGACCAGGCGGCCGTCGGACAGGTGGCCCGGGACGCCGGTGACCACGTCGACCCAGGCGGGGTCGGTGTCCTCGCGCACCACGGTGGAGGCGCCGGTGGCCGGGTCGACGGCGAGCAGCCGCATCGTCCGCTGGTCGCGGGTCATGGTGACGATCGACAGGCCGTGGGCGTCCCAGACGGCGTTGACCAGGTACTCGTCGTCGAAGGGCACGGGGACGCGGGCCCCGGTCAGGGTGAGCACGAACAGCTCGACCGTGGCGTTGGCCGTCCCGGCCGAGGGGTAACGCTGCTCGACGGCCGGCCGGGCCGGGTTGGCCGGGTCGGCGATGTACCACCGCTGCACCGGGGACTCGTCGGCCCGCTCGACGAGCACGGCGTCGCCGGAGGGCGACCACCAGTACCCCCGCATCCGGTCCAGCTCCTCGGCGGCCACGAACTCGGCCAGGCCGTAGGTGACCTCCGCCGTCTCGGGACGGGCCAGCGCGTGGTCGACCCCGTCCCGCAGGTCCTGGATGTGGAACGCGCCGCCGGTGACGTAGCCGACGTGGGCGCCGGTGGGGGAGACGCGCGGGTCGATCACCGGCCCGGCGGTCTCCAGGTGGCGTACGCGCCCGCTCGCGAGGTCCGCCACGTACAGGCCGCCGGCGAGCGCGAACGCCGCGACGGTGACCGCGGCGTCGGTGCCGTACCCGACGATGCCCCCGGCCTGCTCCCTGCTCCGCTCCCGGCGCGCCCGCTCCTCGGGCGGCAGGTCCTCGTCGCCCCCGGCCAGGTCGCGCGGGTCGACGACGAGCCGCTCCTCCCCGCTGAGCACGTCGTACTCCCACAGGCAGGTCACGGGGTCGGAACCGCCCCGGGTGCGCAGGAAGACGACGCGGTCGCCGCCCGGGGCGATCGTGAACCCCCGGGGCGCCCCGAGGGTGAAGCGGCGGGTTCTGGCGTGCAGGCGAGGGAAGGTCTCACTCATACGAGCCATCTTGCCAGCTCCGTCCCGCCCGGCTCGTGCTCTCGCGGCCACGGCACCGACCGGATCCCGATATGTCGGGTGAAATCGGCGTCGGTACCCTCGACCCATGACGGAGCGGCTGACGGATCGGCGCCTGATGCTCGTGCACGCCCACCCGGACGACGAGACGATCGGCACCGGGGCGACCATGGCCAGGTACGCCGCGGAGGGGGCGCACGTCACGCTGGTGACCTGCACCCTCGGCGAGGAGGGGGAGGTCATCCCCGCGGAGCTGGCCCACCTGGCCGCGGACCGGGACGACGCCCTGGGCCCGTACCGGGTGGGGGAGCTCGCCGCGGCCTGCGCGGCGCTCGGCGTCACCGACCACAGGTTCCTGGGCGGGGCGGGCCGCTGGCGCGACTCCGGCATGATGGGCGTCGCCTCCAACGACCGGGCGAACGCCTTCTGGCGGGCCGACCTGGACGAGGCCGCGGGCGAGCTGGCCGCGATCATCCGCGAGGTCCGGCCGCAGGTCCTGGTCACCTATGACGAGAACGGCTTCTACGGCCACCCCGACCACATCCAGGCCCACCGCGTCTCCCGGCGCGCCGTCGAGCTGGCCGCCGACCCGGCCTTCGTCCCGGCCCCCGCCTTCGATGAGCCACCCGCCTCCGACGGGAACCCCGCCTCCGGTGAAGTCGCGGCACCCGGCGGGACACCGGTGACCGGCGGGACGGGGCTGTGGCGGGTCGCCAAGTTCTACCACACCGCCGTCCCCCGGTCGGTGCTGCGCAGGAGCGCGGAGGCCCTGCGCGACAGCGACACGCCCTTCCTCGCCGAGGCGGTCGAGGACCTGCCGTTCGGCTGCGCGGACGAGGAGGTGACCACCGAGATCGACGCCCGCGCCCACCTCGGCCGGAAGATCGACGCGATGCGCGCGCACGCCACCCAGATCAGCGTGGTCCCGCCCTGGTACGCCCTGTCCAACACCGTCGGCCAGGAGGTGCTGGGGGTGGAGCACTTCATCCTGGCCTCCGGCGTGCCGGGCCCCCCGGGAGCCGGAGCGCCGATCGAGACGGGAGGGCTCGGCGAGCCGTACGACCGCGAGGACGACCTCTTCGCCGGTATCCACTAGCCTCGGTGCTTGTGATGGAGCAGGTGCCGGTGGTGCGCAGCCCCTCGGAGACGGTCGTCACCGTGGCGGCCTGCGCGGTGCTCGCCGTGCTCGGGTTCCTGGTCGGCCTGCTCTGCGGTTTCCAGCACTCCTGGTCGGTCGGGGCCGTCCCCGTCCCCGTCTCCGCCCTCGGCTGCGTCGCCCTGCTGTTCGCGATCTCCTACGGGGCGGGCCGGATGGCGCGCGGCAAGTCGGTGTCCCTGGCGTTCGCGGCGGGCTGGACGCTGATCACCGTGATCTGGGCCGCCGGACGGCCCGAGGGCGACCTGGTCATCGCCGACGACGTGGCCGGGTACGTCTACCTCTACGGCGGCCTGGTCGCGATCACGGCCGGGGTGCTGCTGGCGCCGTCGGCCGGGGGCGGATCCTGGCTGCTCACCCAGCACGGGTACGGGCCCCGCCCGTCCGCCGCCCCCGGCGCGTCCACCCCGCCCGACCCCTCCGCCCCGCCCCTGCCGCCCCCGCCGCCCGCGCCCGCCCCGCCGGGCGCTCCCGCCGTCTCCTGAGCCGGGGAGGGCTCCGTGGCGCGACAGCGCTACCGCGGGGCATCCGGATGACGCACAATCCCGATATGCGGCGGTTCCACCGGGTACGGCGAACACTCAACTACATCAACCTGTCGACGCCCCTGGGGCTGCTGGTGGCGCGCCTCGGCCGCGCCCGGCCGGCCCCGGGACCGGACGGGCTGATCCTCGCGTACGGCTATCGCTTCCGGTTCCCGATCGCCTCGGCCTTCACCGTGGGGAACGTGGTGCTGACCCGGCACGAGGAGGGGTACCTCACCGAGGCCCTGCTGCGGCACGAGGACCGGCACGCCTCCCAGTACATGCTCTGCGTGGGCCTGCCGATGCTCCCGCTCTACCTCCTCGCGGTGGTCGTCTCCGTCCTGGTCTGCGGGAACCAGGCGTCCTGGAACGTCTTCGAGCGGCTGGCGAACCTGGAGGACGGCAACTACGTCCGCAGATCGCCCTGGTGGTCCCGGGGTTCGCGGAATGGACCCCCGCAAAAGGAATGAATTCCCGTGTGAGGGGATCAACAGAGGGTGAGCCGACGATGACCGAAGGGGGCCGCCCATGTCGCCGACATCCCACCCCGAGACCGCCTCACGCGTCGCCGAGGAGCCCGTCCTCCCGGGCGAGCCGCGCCGACGTTCCGGCTGGTCGGCCCGGTTCGCCGCGGGGCCGGTACGCGCCCTGAGACGGCTGGGCAGGGCCCCGGGAGAGCCGCGAGGTGATCGCGCCACCGGGTCCCCGGGGAACGGGCCCGGGACGCCCGTCGCGGTTCCCGCCCCGCGCACGCCCCCGGCCGCCGTGTCCCCGGTGCCCTCGGCCCCCTCGGTGTCCCCGGTCTCCCCGGTCTCCCCGACAGGCCCGGTGCGCCACGCGCCCGCGCCGCCTCCCGCGTCTCCGGCACGCACCCGCCCGGCGCCCCCGCTGCGGCCGGGCCGGTCGCCCGCGCCGCAGCGGACCTGGCCGGGCGGCTTCAAGGACCGGCTGACCTCGCCGATCCCCACGTTCCAGGAACTGCTGGCGGTCGCCTGGCACGGCACGCTCCGGCCCGACGTCGGGGACGCCGACCTCATCCCGGTCCACCGGGACGGGCTTCCCCGCCCGGCCGGGACCGACGCGGTCGTCACCTGGGTGGGGCACGCGACGTACGTGGTACAGATCGGCGGGCTGACCGTCCTGACCGACCCGGTATGGGCGAGGAAGATCCCGGGCGTCCGCCCCCGCCTCACCCCGCCCGGCGTCGCCTGGGCGGACCTGCCCCGGATCGACGCCGTGGTGATCAGCCACAACCACTACGACCACCTGGACGCGCAGACCGTACGGCGGCTGCCGCGCGACACGCCCGTCCTGGTCCCGGCAGGACTGAGGTCCTGGTTCACCAGGCGCGGGTTCCGCGACGTCACCGAGCTCGACTGGTGGGAGAGCGCCTGGGTCGGCGGCGTCCGGTTCGACTTCGTCCCGTCCCACCACTGGAGCCGCCGGTCGGTCTGGGACACCTGCCGGACGCTCTGGGGCGGCTGGGTGATCGCCTGCGACGACCGGACGATCTACTTCGCCGGGGACACCGCGTACGGCGAGCGCTTCGCCCAGATCGGGGCCCGCTACCCCGGCGGCATCGACCTGGCCCTGATGCCGGTGGGCGCGTTCGAGCCCCGCTGGTTCATGAAGGCCGCGCACGTCGACCCCGAGCAGGCCGTACGGGCGTGCACGGACGTGGGCGCGCGCCGGATGGCGACCATGCACTGGGGGACGTTCGTGCTGTCCGGCGAGCCGCTGCTCGCGCCGGTGCTGGAGGCCCGTGCGGCCTGGGAGGCGGCCGGGCGGGACCGCGCCGACCTGTGGGACCTGGCGATCGGCGAGTCCCGCGTGCTGACGACCTGAGCCGCGGAGCCCGGGCACCCCCGGCGGGGGCCCGGGCCCGCCCTCAGGGGGTCAGGACCAGCGTGTGGACGGCCGCCTTCTTGACCGACTCCGGGCGGGAGAGCATCGGGACGGTCCGCCCGTCCGCCCACAGCGGGGCCTGGTCCCAGTAGTTGTCGTGGAAGGCGTGCCCGGAGGCGCCGGTCAGGTTGATCCAGCGGGACCCGTCCAGGTCCGCCAGGTCCACGACCATCCGCATGGACGGCAGCCAGCCCACCGTGTAGTCCTCCTGCACGTCCCAGCCGGCGGCGTTGACCGCGTCGTCACCACCGGCCACCGGGAACGGCCCGCGGTTGAAGAGCCACTCGATCGGGCCGATCCCCGAGGTGCCGAAGGTCTGGTGGACGAGCTCCAGCGAGTGCAGGTCGCCCCAGCGCCAGTCCCCGGGGTCCGGGCCGAGCTCGGCGGTCAGCTCGTCGTAGGCCGCGGCCATCGCCCGGCGCAGCATGTCGTCGCGGGTCTCGGCGCGCGGGGTGGCCCGGTCGTCCCAGAACGCGTCGTCCGGCCGCTCCAGCATGACCCGTACGACCTCGAACCAGCGGTCGCCGCCGTCGGGCCGGGCACCCTCGGGCAGGTCGTCGTTGAAGGTCTCGATGAGCAGGTGGCGCCAGACGGCGTTAAAGTACATGGCCGGTGCCGAGCCCGCCCCCTGCGAGTGGTCCCACCCGCGCAGCAGCGCGAGGGCGTCCCGGACGGGCCCGGCCACCTCGACGGCCGTCAGCCTGGGCACCAGGAAGCGGGCGAAACCGTTGTGGTCGTCCTGCTGCAGCGCGCTCATCGCCGCGACGTCCACCTTGCCGTCCTTCACCGCCCGGCCCAGGCGGTCCAGGATGCGCCGGGAGCGGTACCCGTAGGCCCAGTCCCTGGTGAGATCGTGCGGGTAGCGGTCCGGGTCGACGACCGCGTTGTTCGCGGTCACGATGTAGCCCTCCGGCGGGTTGTAGACGCTGGGCAGCTCGTCGAAGGGGATCGTCGACCGCCAGGCGTACTCGCCGGTCCAGCCCGGCACCGGCCAGGTGCCGTCGCCGCGGGTCCGTACCGGGATGCGGCCCGGGGCCTGGTAGCCGATGTTGCCCGCGGTGTCGGCGTAGACCAGGTTCTGCGCGGGCACCTCGAACCCGCTCGCCGCCCTCCTGAACTGCTGCCAGTCCTGCGCGGTGTTCAGCGCGAAGATCGAGTCGGCGGTCCTGCCCGGTTCCAGGGCGGTCCACTGGAGCGCGACCGCGTCGGCCTCCTGCCCCAGGACCGCGCCCATGCCGGGCAGCGTGCCCTCGGCGTCCTTCATGACGTCGGAGATGATCGGCCCGTGCATGGTGTCGCGCACCGTGAGCCGGACGTCGGCGCCACCCGCCACCTTGATCGTCTCGACCCTGGTGGCCATCGGCTTCCAGTCGCCCATGAACAGGTAGGAGTCCTCCCTGGTCCGCTCCAGGTAGAGGTCGGCGACGTCGGGGCCGAGGTTGGTGAAGCCCCAGGCGACCCTGTCGTTGTGGCCGATGATCACCCCCGGCACGCCGGAGAAGGTGAATCCGGTGACGTCGAACGGGCACTCGGCGTTCTTGATCCGGCAGTGCAGCCCGGCCTGGTACCAGACCGAGGGCATCCCCGCCGACAGGTGGGGGTCGTTGGCCAGCAGCGGCTTGCCGGACCTGGTGTGCCCGCCGCCGACCACCCAGGAGTTCGAGCCGATGCCGGAGCCGCCCGACGGGTCGCCCATCAGGCTCGGCACCGCGCGCACGGCCGCGGCCGCCCTGGCCAGGGCCCCGGCCCCCGTCGCGACCCGGCCGTCCGGTGGCCCGTCCGGCCGCAGGGTCGGTTCGGGGGCCCGCTCGACCGGACCCTGGGTCGGTTCCGGGGCCCGCTCGCCCGGCCGCCGGGGAGGCTCGGTCGTCCTGGCCCCGGGCTCGGCGTCCTGGTCGAACCCGCGCTCGCCGAGCGAGCCCCGGGTGACGATCGGCGGGTTGGTGTCGTACGGGTAGTCGGGCCAGAGCTGTTCCACCCGCCCGCGCGGCAGCCTGCTCGCCGCGAGCGCGCGGCCGATCTCGCTGCCCATGTTGGAACGCAGGTCCCAGGCCATGGCCTTGAGCCAGGCCAGCGAGTCGACCGGGGTCCACGGCTCGGGACGGTAGTCCGGGCTGGTCGCCCGCAGCAGCACGTACTCCAGGCTCCGGTCGGCGAAGCCGCCGCTCTGCCGCATCCAGGCGTTCACCCCGGCCGCGTAGGCGTTCAGGTAGCGCCTGGTCCGCTCGTCGAGCAGGGGCAGCTCCTTCTCGGCCACCCGCCGCCAGCCCATGGTCCGGATGACCCTGTCCTCGGTCAGCGTCGCCGCGCCGAACATCTCCGACAGCCGGCCGGCGGTCACGTGGCGGCGGAAGTCCATCTCGAAGAAACGGTCCTGCGCGTGCACGTATCCCTGGGCCATGAACAGGTCGTCGGGGGAGTCGGCGTAGATGTGCGGGATGCCGGTCCCGTCGCGGTACACGGTGACCTTGGCGGTGAGGCCGTCCACGGTGAGCTCGCCACCGAGCTGCGGGAACGAGGCCCGCACGCCCCACACCCCGGCACCGGCGAGCGCCAGGCCCAGCACCAGGAGAACGGTGAGCACCCGCGCGGGCCACCTGAGCGCGCGGGGGAGCCGGGCATATGGGCGGAACCTCACGAAAACCTCCTAGACGGCATGGTCCCGCAAGTGTGGCACCACCTCCGCCGTCCCGGCATGATGATCATTGACGAAGATGCGGGCATGAGACTTTCGGCCGACGGCCTGGTCGACGCCCCGGCCGTCTCGAACGGCCGGTCCGGTGTCGTGGCCGACGGCGCCGTCCGTGACACCGTCGCCCTGGCCGGGCCGGACCTGGGGATCGAGGCCCTCGGGCCGAACCCGGCCAGGAGCGCCGAGAAGGGCGCCGCGCGGGGTGTTCGCGGCGGACGTCAGGCGGGGCCGATCCCCCAGCGGTGCACGGCACGGCCGCCGGGGGCCAGCCGGACGACGTCCTCGCCGGTGGCGAAGGCGTTCGGCGGGCAGCTCATCGGCTCCACCGCCAGCCCCTGCCTGCGGTGCTCCTCGGGCAGGGTGTCACCGGTGTAGAGCTGGAGCCATTCGATCCCCTCGCCCGCCCAGAGCTGGACCCCGCCGGTCCCGCCGGTTCCGTCGGTTCCGTCCGGGGAGGTCAGCCTGACCCGCACCAGCCCGTCGTCACCGCGCTCCAGGTCGGTGAACGCGGTGTCGAGCTCGGTCCCGCCGATCGGGCGGGCGGTCCGGAAGTCGTACTCGGTCCCCTTGACGTCCTTGCGGCCGGTGGGGATCTTCCGCTCGTTCACCGCGATCCACTGGGCGGCGGGCAGCTCCAGCACGGCCTCGTCGAGGGGGACGGAGGTGCCCGGGGCGCCGAGGGTCAGATAGGGGTGGGCCCCGAAGCCGTACGGCGCGTCGGTGGCACCGACGTTCTCCGCCTCGATCTCCACCTCCAGCCCGGTGGCGCTCAGCGCGTACCGGATGGAGAGGTCCAGGATGTGCGGGTAGCCGAGCTGGGGGAACAGCCGCAGCCCCATCCGGATCGAGGACTCCTCATGGGACAGGACCCTCCAGGGGAACGTCCGGGAGAAGCCGTGGATCGCGTTGCCCGTCTTGGGCTCGCTCAGCGCGAGCTGCCGCTCCTCGCCGTCGAAGGTGTAGCGGCCGTCCTCGATCCTGTTCGGCCAGGGGAGCAGGGGCAGCCCCGCCCCGCCGACCGGGGGCCGGTCGGCGGGGAAGTCGACGACGAGCGGCCTGCCGTCCTGGGTGAGGCTCCTGAGGCCGGCCCCGAGCTCGGTGATGACGGCCTCGAAGCCGTCGGCCGCGATGGTGTGCTGGGTCCCGGTGGGCGCGATATTCGTCACCCGGTCATTGAACACCCATCGATCACGGTCGTATCGCCGCCCCGTCCCGCAACGCCGCCGGCATCGGCCCGGGACCGTTCCGGGACCGCTCCAGCGCCTTTGCGGGACCTTTCCGGGACCGCTACAGCACCGTCTCCAGGACCGTGGACTGCACCGCGAAACCGTTCCTCCGGTAGAAGCGGACGGCGCCCTCGTTGCTCGCGTAGGCCGTCACCCCGGCGTAGCGGGCGCCGTGCAGGCGGGCCCACCGCCTGAACTCCTCCACGAGCCTGGTGCCGATCCCGCGGTCCCGATAGGGCGGCTGGACGTACATGCTGCCCAGGGTCGCGACGGTGACCGGCCGCATCGGGGTGGGCTCGGACAGCGCGCCGGTCAGGTGGCCGACGATCCGGTCGCCGTCCTCGGCGACCATCACCAGCCGGCTCGGGTCCTCCAGCGCGTCGGCGAAACGGGCCCGGCCGTGCTCCTTCGGCCAGTTCACGTTCAGGGCGGGATCACGGGTGCCCGCGTCCTCGGCGAACAGCGCCGAACTGCAGGCGACGATCTCGTCCAGATCCGCGATCGTGCCGGGTCGTACGGCGACGGTGCTCTCACTCATGGGCCGGACGCTACCGGTCGCGACCGACATTACGAGTGATCTGCTGCTTTCCCCCCTTCCGGGCGGGGCGGCGCTCTTTCCAGGGAGGTGAGCCCCCTCCCGGGAGACGGGTGCCCCTTCCGCGAGAGCGGGACTCTCCCGGGGACGGCCCTCCTTCCCGGCGAGAACCCGGCCTTCCCCGGGACGGCCCGCCTTGTCGGCGGGAACGGGTCCCGCGGCCCCGGCACGGTCGTCCCGGGGCCGTCAGGACCAGGTCTGGCCCTCCGGGGTGTCGGTGACCCGCACGCCGAGGGCGGCCAGCTCGTCGCGGAGCCGGTCGGAGGCGGCCCAGTCCCTGGCGTCGCGGGCCCGCGAACGCTGCTCCAGCAGCTCGGCGGCGCCCGCCGGGAGGCTCCTGGTCCTGCCGATGTCGATGGACAGGTCCAGGGCGAGGATCTGGTCGAGGTGCAGGAACGCCTCGAAGCGGGAACCGGGGGCCACCGACCCGTCGCGCTCCAGCTCGCGCAGGAGCCGCAGCGCCAGCGGGGTGTCGAGGTCGTCGTCGAAGGCGGCCTCGATCCGGGAGACCTGGTCGGCGGGCATCGGGCCGCTCGGGGACTCCGACCACTGGGCCACCAGGCCGCGCCAGCGCCGCAGGGTCCTGTCGGCGGCCCGCAGGGTGTCCCAGGTGAGGTTCATCTGCTGGCGGTGACGATGCTCCAGCAGCGCCAGCCGCACGGCCAGCGGGTCCAGCCCGGCCTCCGCCACGTCCTTGAGCAGGACCACGTTGCCGGTGGACTTCGACATCTTGCGCCCGTCGAAGAGCAGGTGCTCACCGTGCACCCAGTGCCGTACCACCTCGTGCCCGGCGGTGGCGTCGGACTGGGCGCGCTCGTCCTCGTGGTGCGGGAAGCGCAGGTCGATGCCGCCGGTGTGCACGTCGATGTGCTCGCCGAGGAAGCGCAGCGACATGGCCGAGCACTCGATGTGCCAGCCGGGGAAACCACGGCCCCACGGGGTCTCCCAGGTCGGCTCCCCCTCCGCGGGCTTCCACAGCGCCCAGTCGGCGTGGAACCGCTTGCGCGGGTCGACGCCCTCGATCCGGTGCGCGGGCCGCAGCTGGTCGAGCCGGTTGCCGGAGATCTCCCCGTACGTCGGGAAGGAGGTCGCGTCGAAGAAGACCGACCCGTCGGGCACCGCGTACGCGTGCCCCTTCTCGATCAGCTTGGCGATCATCTCGACCATCAGGTCGATGGTCTCGCTCGCCCGGGGCGAGTGGTCGGGCGGGCGGATGTTCAGCGCGGTCGTGTCCGCGAGGAAGGACTCCTCGTAGAACCGCGCGACCTCCAGAGGGCTGCGCCCCTCGGCCCGCGCCTGGGCGAGCACCTTGTCCTCGCCCGAGGAGTCGATCTCGGCGTCGTCGACCAGGTGACCGACGTCGGTGATGTTGCGGCAGGCCACCACCCGGACCCGCTGCCGCTCGCTGACCCGCCTGATCAGATCCGACAGTAGGTACGACCGGAGGTTGCCGACATGGGCCGACCTGTAGACGGTCGGGCCGCAGCTGTACATCCGCAGGGAACGGCTCCCCTCCGGCACGATCTGCTCGATCCGGCGATTCCGCGTGTCATACAGGCGCAACATGCGTCGAGCCTACGCCGCGACCCGACCCGGGCGCGGCCGTGCCTGGACCGAGGAGGGCGGGATCGTGAGGTACGAGCGATTTCGTCTGACGAGGGAAGGCATGGCCGTGTGGCGCCCGGGTCCGCGCTCGCGGAGCGGGCGCCGTGAGCAATGTCGCGGCCGTGCCTGGACCGAGGAGGGCGGGATCGTGAGGTACGAGCGATTTCGTCTGACGAGGGAAGGCATGGCCGTGTGGCGCCCGGGTCCGCGC